>PNOG01000008.1 GCA_013824685.1 Coprothermobacter sp.
GTACTACGATATGAACTTCCCACTAATCAACCTTACGTCACTACTTACCTACCATCGCAGGAGCTTCTTGGAGGACACCACCGGTCTCCGGCGGCAAGAAAAGAGGCGGCTGCCAACGTCGACAAGCTCGCAACACTCGACTACGGCGGCTGTCTAACCGATCTCAAGGGAGCCTGGACTGATGCGGAGAAGAATCTGAATGCGTGTAAGAAGGGCAGCCGCGACCAGTCTTGGTCACCTTCGCGCGCTGTCATGTCGATGGCCTGCCGGAATACTACTGCAATCATTGACCCGGCGGTCCGGATGAACAGCACCCTATACGGGGTCTTCTTTTCGATGTTCAAATTCAGTTTGGTGCACATTCCGGTCTTGTCAAGGCCCCGTATTGCCTCATCTAGTATCTACTCCAAATCGTATCGTTGCCTCACGAATGAATCTACTCCAATTCAGTAGACTGAGGAGGAACCATGGAAGAGGGTGAGCAGAGGAGAGGTGAGGAGACGGGGTTGACCGTGAGACAGCGGCAGGCCGTATTCATCGCACCTTTGGCTACACAGCACCACCAGGGCGACCTCAGTCTCATGGCAATTTTGTCGAGGCAATCACAAGATAGAGAGAAAGCCCACAGCGCTGTCGCACTGTGGGCTTCTTGCCTACTGACGATGGTTGTCTAGTTTGCGGCCACTATCCGACGGGTGTCCCGTGCAATGACCAGTTCCTCGTTGGTCGGGATGACCAGGACCTTGATGCGCGAAGACGGCATGCTGATATCTTCCGCTTCACCGCGCTTCTTTGCGCGATTCTTGTCAGCATCGAGCTCTATACCCAGGAATTCCATGTCCTTGATCACCAGTTCACGGACGATATCGCTGTTCTCGCCTATCCCCCCCGTGAACACGATCGCATCGGCACCGTTCATGGCTGCAATGTACGAACCAATGTACTTCTTGAGCTTGTAGCAGTACACTTCAAGTGCCAGCGTCGCACGTTTGTCGCCCTTGCCAGCCTCTTCCTCAAGAGTGCGGAAGTCATTGCTGATGCCCGAAATGCCCAGAACGCCCGAGTGCTTGTTGAGCAGAGCATTGATTTGCTGAAGGTTCAGTTCTTCCTTCCCCATGATATAGAGTGGGACAGCAGGATCGATGTCTCCGCAGCGCGTCCCCATGGGCAGCCCTTCGAGAGGAGTAAACCCCATGGACGTATCGACGGATTTGCCATGATCGACGGCGGTAATGGAAGAACCATTGCCCAGATGACACGTGATAAGCTTAAGGTCATCGATGGTCCTTCCCAGTATCGCGGCAGCTTCATGCGATACAAAATAGTGACTGGTGCCGTGAAAACCGTATTTGCGGATGTGGTTCCGGGTGTAGAAAACGTAAGGGATCGCATATATAAATGCTTTCTCCGGCATCGTCTGATGGAATGCCGTGTCGAAAACGGCGACCTGAGGAACCTTGGGCAACAGGTACGAGATGGAGTAGATGCCCGCCAGGTTCGGCGGATTGTGGAGAGGTGCGATGTCAATGCACTCCTCGATCTTGGCCACCACCTCGGGGGTAATCAGCGTCGATTCCGAAAACGACTCGGCCCCATGGACCACGCGGTGCCCGACAGCCTGAATGTCCTTGATGCTCGTGAGGGCACCCTTTTCTGGGCCGACCAGAGCCTTCAGGATAAGCTCGATGCCGGCCTGGTGCTCAAGGATCTCGTGGACAGAGACGACCTTCTTCCGTCCGGCAACCGTGTGATTGAGCTGCGCCTGGGCCGTGCCGATCTTCTCCAGCAGGCCTTCGGCCAGCTGCTGATCATCGTCGTACAGCTTGTACTTGATAGAAGAACTGCCACAGTTCAGGACCAGAACCTTCATATCTTCTCCTCCATGTTCTCGACACAAGTCTCATAGCTGTAGAAGCCCTTGCCGGTCTTCACTCCCAGGTGCCCACGTCGAGCCAGGTTCCGGATAAGCGCCTGTGGACGATATCGAGTCTCGCCCAGCTCGCTGAAGAGGTGCTCCGACCACCCGAGGACGATATCCAGCCCGATCTGGTCAGCAAGGGCAAACGGGCCCTTGTTGAAGCCGAAACCAAGGCGCATGGCGACATCGATGTCCTCCTTGCTGGCTGTTCCTTCCTGGTAGAGCATGATGGCTTCGTTGATAAGGGGAACGACAAGACGCGCCGTGATGTAGCCGGGGTTCTCGAGTACGTCGACGGGGGTCTTGCCCATGCGGCGTGCCAGTTCCTTCGCACGGTCGACGGTTGTCTGAGACGTATGGACACCTCGCACCATCTCGACAAGCTTGATCGCTGGAACGGGCGCGAGGAAGTGCATGCCTACGAGACGCTCCTTGTTGACCATCTTCAGCGCGATGTCAGTGATGGGCAGGATGGCAGTGTTGCTGACATAGGTGACCTCACCGGGGCACATGTGTTCAAGCTGGGCCTCAAGCTGGGCAAACAGATCCTGCTTGGCCCCAAGATCATCCGGAATGGCCTCAATGACAAGGTCGACGCTGCCCACGTCACTACGGTTCAACGTGAACTTGATGTGAGAAAGCAGGACCTTCTTCTCTGATCCCGTGATACCCCATCGCTGGAGTTCAAGATTGAGGCTGTTCTCAATGCTCTGGCGGGCATGCGACAGTCCGTCCTCCGTTTGATCGACGAGTACCACCTCGAGACCGTGCGCTGCTGCGTCCTGAGCAATTCCCGCTCCCATGACGCCGGCACCAAACACCGCAATCCTTCGAATCTCCATGTACACCTCTCCTGTTACCAGATAGGAAGAGTGGCACGCAGTGCGCCCACTCTAATCCTCACGTTAGTGCAGGTCTCCTCTGCTCTCGCGCATCTCGTCGTCGCTGAGGCCGAAGTAGTGGCCCAGTTCATGCAGGACCACGTGCTGGACAAGAGGCATCAGCTCGTCGATCGTATCGACCGAGGACTCGAGGGGGACCTTGAACACGCTGATTTTGTCGGGAAGAGTGCCACTGTAGTGCGGCCCCCGGTCCCTGAGTGGAACCCCCTGGTACAACCCCAGCAGGCCGTAGCCGTTGGCAACTCCGGTACGCTTCAGGACATCCATGGGAGGAAAATCCTCGACGACGACGTCGATATTCTTGAGCGCCGTCCTGAACTGGTCAGGAAGCGTGACAAGAGCAACGAGCACGAGTTCTTCGAAGTCCTTCTGTTCCAGTTCAATCACGACGCATCCTGCTCCTTGATTCGACCAATAGATATCATGTATCATACCACAACCCTTTGAGAGACCAACACCGTTGTGTGACGCGGGCATCTGCAACACCGACCTGCGCGGCCGGGCTCCTCGCCATAACACCGTACATACTCACAATTCTTGCATTACGGCAGGACTTCCTCTAGTATATCGTAGAGGGATGCCGCAAGGCATGCAACTGAGCACCAGGACTGGCTGGAGCTTTCTGGCTCATCTCCTGGTGCCCAGCCCCTCAGCGATCGACCGCACCGTGTGCCTTAGGAGGTATTCATGAAACAACGCAATGTCGTTCGCACCATCTACTTGTATGTCGTCACCGTGGTCGGGATCGTCATGGCTCTTACCGGCCTTATCGGGGCAATCACCAGTGTCCTCAACACGTACGTCTTCCGTCTGATCACATCGGACAGCATGCAGAACGAACTGGCCTCCCTGCTGACCTTTGCCTCCGCAGTGGCAGTCGGCGTGCCAGTCTGGCTGTACCATTGGGGCATCATCCAGGAAACACGCCAGCATGCGCCAGCATTTGCGACAACCGGTCCCGCAGAGACGAGCGAAACCATCACAGCCACCCCGACGCCACAACCGGAGATGCGCCGAGATCTCATCAGAAGGCTCTACATCTATCTGCTGTCCGCCATTGGGCTGTTCATTGTCATGTTCAACCTCGTCAACATCGCTCCCAGTATCTATAGGGCGTTCTTCATGTCGCTGGATCCGATGATGTCGCCCGTGAAACCGGACGACGTCAGTCGCGTCTCGCCGATCAATACGTACTCGATCCAAAGCCTTATCAGGAACATCGTCGCCATCCTTGTCGGGACTCCTGTCTGGTTGTACCACTGGCATCTCGGACAGCGCGAGCACCGCGACCTGCTGGGCGACTGATACAAGCGACACAACTCACAGACCTGCTCAGAACTACCCTTTCAACGAAGGCACAATGTCCCTTGCAGCAACTCAATCGCAAGTCTGTAAAGGGCTTTGCGCCTTCTTGTTTTGAGGTCGTTTGGTATATAATAGCTACGTGGCAACCAATCCTGCTGAGGAGAAGAATGGATGAGGAAACTGTTCCCGGGCCCCCTGGCCCTGGCTCCTGCAGCCGCCGTGTTGACGGACTACGAGAGGACTGGTCTGGACGGTCCCAACTTCCTGCCATGGTATACGGTCAGCCCATGACAGGAAGATCCTGGCGCCAGGGGGGTGCAGTACCTGCCCTCTCCGCCGTTGCGAGGGAGTGAAGCTATGAAAGCACTGGAAGTACGCGGCATCTCCAAGATGTTCCCAGGGAACCTTGCGAACGACAACATCTCGTTCTCGGTGGAGAAGGGGGAGATTTTTGCCATCGTCGGCGAAAACGGTGCGGGCAAGAGTACTCTGATGAACATCATCTACGGCATCTACGCGGCATCGGGCGGAGACCTTCTGGTCAATGAGAAGGAAGTCAAGATTCGTTCGGTCGAGGATGCTATCAAGCTCCGGATGGGTATGGTGCACCAAGAGTTCATGCTGATTCCAAGGTTCACCGTCACTCAGAACATCGTCATCGGCGATGAGCCGCACAAGGGTATCTTCTTTGACTACGGCAGGGCACTGCGCGAAGTCCGGGAGCTCTCAAAGCGCGTCTCGCTGACCGTGGACGCCTCTGCTCTTGTAGGCGACCTGCCCGTCGGCGTCCAGCAGCGTGTCGAAATCCTCAAGGTGCTGCGCAGAGGAGCTGAGATCCTCATTTTCGATGAGCCCACAGCCGTCCTCACACCTGAGGAGACTGTCGAGCTGTTCGTGACCATGCGTAAGCTGCAGGCGGAGGGAAAGACGATCCTGTTCATCAGCCACAAGCTGAAAGAGGTCATGGAGATCGCCGACCGCATAGCGGTCCTGCGTCGCGGCAAGCTGCAGGGCATCGTGAACAAGAAGGACACGAACGAAGAGGAACTGGCTCGCATGATGGTCGGTCGCAACGTCGTCCTCGAGATCCCCAGGGTCGACGTGGAAGTGGGAGCTGTGGCATTTGCGTGTCACGATCTGCACGTCAGAAACAAGCGCGGATACGAGGCCGTCAAAGGCATGAGCCTTGAGGTCCGCGGCGGAGAGATCGTCGGCATTGCGGGCGTCCAGGGCAACGGCCAGGACGAACTGGTCAACGCCATGATCGGGTTCTCGCATCCAATTTCGGGTTCGATGGAACTCAACGGAAAGAGCATGCGCATGGTCACCACAGCCCAACTGCGCAAGGAAGGCATGAGCTACATCACCGAAGACCGTGGGCGCAGAGGTCTTGTCATGCCGTACACGGTACGCGAGAACTCTGTCATGGGCCAGCACTTGAGCGGGCCGTTCAGCAAGGGCATCAGGATGAACTACGACAAGGTTGGGGAGTTTGCCGAAGGGAAGGTCAAGGAATATGACATCCGCCCTGGTGACGTCTATGACACGGCAGGATCCCTGTCCGGCGGCAACCAGCAGAAGCTTATCCTGGCCCGTGAGCTGTCGCTGCCACACAACTTCCTGATCGCTTCGCAGCCGACACGCGGCCTGGACGTTGGCGCCACCGAATTCGTCTATCACAAGCTGCTTGAGGAGAAGAAGGCTGGCAAGGCCATCCTGCTCATCTCACTCGAACTCTCCGAGATCCTCGGCCTGTCCGACCGCATTCTGGTCATGTTTGAAGGGCGCATCGTCGGAGAGACAACCCCGGACAAGACGACCGAAGAGGCCCTGGGTCTTCTGATGCTCGGCGTCGGTATCGACAAGAAGGTGCAATCGTGAGCGAAAGCAATTTCACCAGCAAGTTCCTCAAAGCCTTCGGTATCGACAACCAGGGACACAATCGGAGAGACCCTCTGAACGTCTGGGTCCCCCTCATCTCCGTGGGCCTGGCTCTGATCGTCGGCATGATTGTCATAGCCGCCTCCGGGCGAAATCCGTTCCGGGCATACGCACTTCTGTTTGGCGATTCGGGGCTCATTCCCGGTGGGTCGGCATGGCGGCGCGAGTTCGCCGAACTGCTCATCAAGAGCGCCATGTACATTGCGACGGGTCTCTCGGTCGCCCTGGCATTCAAGGGTGGCCTGTTCAACATCGGCGCCGAGGGCCAGTTCTGGGTAGGCGCCATCGTAGCGACCTTCTTCGGATACTGGACTCCTGTAGCCCACACGTTTGGGGCTATGTACGTCGCTCTGGGGACCTTCGGCTGGATAGCGCAACTCTTGCATGGAGCCATCTGTATCATCATGGGAATGCTTGCGGGCGGCGCATGGGCGGCAGTCGCCGGCTATCTTTATGTCAAGCGCGGCGTCAACATCGTCATCGGCACGATCATGCTCAACTGGATCGCCTGGTTCCTGATCACAAGCTGGCTGGTGCTCGGACCAATGACGCCTCCCTCTCAGACGTTCACTTCTGGCTCCTTCTATGTGACTGACACGGCCAAGCTGTTGAGGATCATGATGCCGACACGCCTCAACACCAGTATTTTGCTCGTGTTGATCGCGACGTATGCCACCTGGTTCCTCCTGTACAAGACGACGGTCGGCTATGAGATCCGCGCCATCGGCTACACCGCCAACATTGGCATGGAAGCCCCGCGGGCACAGGGTATCAACGTCAGCCGCCGCATCCTGCAGCTCATGTTCTTCTCCGGAAGCCTTGCCGCGCTCGGCGGCTCCTTCTTCATCCTGGGTCTGACCTATCAGTTCCCCAACACCGCGACCATGGGATACGGCTGGACTGGTATCGGCATCGCGTTGATCGGCCAGAGCGAACCCCTGGGTGTCGTACTGGCAGGATTGTTCATTGGAGCGCTGCGTACCGGAGCCACGTCCATGCAGGTCGCCAACATCCCCAAGACGTTCTCCAACATCATCGAGGGCATGGCCGTCGGCTTCATCGCCCTGCAGGTTGCCGTGCGATACTACCTGGTCAAGATCATCCAGCGCCGCCGCACGCGTACGAACCCGCCAGCAGACCAGGAGGCCCCAGCATGAACATCACACAGATCAACCTCACGATTGCTCAGATGCTGGACTACACTACGCCGATCCTGTTTGCCGCGCTGTGTGGCGTCCTCAGCGAAAGCGCAGGTGTCGTCAACATTGGTTTGGACGGCATCATGCGTTTTGGCGCCTTCTTCGGGCTGCTCGGCGCATTCTTCTCTCACTCCCCCTGGATCGGCCTGCTACTCGGTATCGCCGTCGGCTGCCTTGTGGGAGCGCTCCACGCCTTCATCACCATCAGGTGGAATGGTGATCAGACCGTCGCCGGAACAGCCGTCAACGTCATCGCTGTCGGCCTCATGACGTATTTGCTGGAATTCGTCTTCAGCACAACCGGGTACTCGCCGCAGCTCCAGAACTACTTTGGGGCTCAGGCCTACCGCGTGCAGCTCCCCTTCCTTGCCAAGATCCCCTTTCTGGGTGCCTTCTCCAACCTGTCGTTCATGATTTGGTTCGGCTTCATCTGTACGGTTCTCATGCATGTGCTCCTGTACCACACGGTCCTCGGCCTGCGCATCCGTACGTGTGGCGAGAATCCCAAGGCGGCAACGACACTTGGCATCAATGTGTTCCGCGTTCGCTGGTTCGCCGTCGTCGCGGGGGCAGCGCTCGCGGGCATAGGTGGTGCTACGCTGTCCATCAGCTCATTCTCGGGGTTCAGCGACTCCATGCCCAACGGTGTCGGGTTCATTGGCCTCGCCGCAATGATCTTTGGCAAGTGGACCCCGTTCGGCGCTCTCGGGGCGGCACTCCTGTTTGGAACGGGCCAGATCGTGCAGTCCATCATCGCCGTCACAGGTATTGCCCCAAAGCTGGCACCCGGTCTCACACTCATCCTCCCCTACGTTCTTACGCTGGCTGTCCTGGCTGGGTTCGTCGGCAAGTCCATCGCTCCCGCAGCAGACGGCCGCCCGTACTACAAGGAACAGCGCTAGTCGATTCTTTCCAGGGCCGCCGCGGGGACATCGTCCTCCGGTGGCCCGTTCATATCTTCCACGGAGGTGGGTCATGAGCATCCAGTCGGGTGAACAGAAAATGCAGTGGGCGATCCGTCACATGCCGATCCTGTCATCGGTTGCCGAGCGCTTCGAGAACGAACGGCCCTTTGCCGGGCTCAATGTGGTCATTGCTCTCCACCTGGAGGCCAAGACGGCCAACCTGGCCTACGTGATGCTGCGCGGCGGCGCCAATGTCGCCATTACGGCGTCCAACCCCATCACCACGCAGGACGACGTGGCCCAGGCACTTGCAGAACGCGGAGTCACGGTCTTCGCCAAACGGGGTGAGACGCCAGCGGAGTACAAGGAATACTTCAGCAACGTCCTGGCCACCAAGCCCAACCTGCTGATCGATGACGGTGGGGATCTCGTGAACGCCGTTCACTTTGAGCATCCTGAGCTGCTGCCCGCCATTGTGGGAGCATGCGAAGAGACGACGACCGGAGTCATCCGTGACCGTGCGCTGGCCCGCGCAGGCAAACTGTCGTTCCCAGTCATCGGGGTGAACGAGGGCCTGTGCAAGCACCTCTTCGACAACCGTTTCGGCACAGGGCAGTCCGCCTGGGACGGTATTCTGCGGACGACCAACATGAACGTCGCTGGCAAGGTCGTGGTCGTCGCTGGGTACGGATGGGTCGGCAAGGGTGTAGCCATGCGTGCCAGAGGCCTCGGCGCCCAAGTCGTCGTTACAGAAGTCGATCCCGTCAAAGCTGTCGAAGCCCACATGGAAGGCTATCAGGTCATGCCCATGCTCGAGGCCGCCAGAATCGGTGAGATCTTCATTACGTGCACGGGCGACGACAAGGTCATCACCAAGGAGCACTTCGGCGTCATGAAGGACGGCGCAATCCTGTGCAATGCTGGGCACTTCGATGTCGAAGTCGACGTTCAACACTTGAGGAACAAGGACCCTCAGCACCACGAAGTTCGGCACAACATCGAGGAGTATGCTTGCGACGGCAAACATTTCTATGTCCTGGGCGAGGGGCGCCTTGTCAACCTGGCATGTGCCGACGGGCACCCCATCGAGATCATGGACCTGACATTCGCGTTGCAGGCGCTGTCGGCCGAGTATCTGGTCAGACACCAGGAGTCTCTGCCCAAGGAACTCATCAATGTACCCGAGACGATCGACGACATGGCATCGAGAGCATTCCTTGCATCCCGCGGCCTGTCCATCGACACGCTGACCGAAGAGCAGACAAGGTATCTCGGCTCGTACTAGACCTCAGAGGCAGGCATAGATCGCGCCGAAGCGAAGGGCCGGACGTTACGTCCGGCCCTTCGCACTGAAACGTTCGGGAAACGGTTCTAGCCCAGGGCGTACCAATTGCCCCCGTCGCGCTTGACCCGGTATAACGCTTCATGCGCTCGTGCGATGACGTCAGTGGCTGACTTGTCCTTGTAGTCCACCATCGACCCCCCGACCGAAACGGAGATCTCGATAACGTTTGTCTTGCTCTCCGGCGACGACAGGACCGAGTGATGGACGAGCTCGACGATCCGTTCACTGAGCTTCTCGATTCCCTCGAGTTCGATCAGCGGACACACAATGATAAACTCGTCGTCGCCAAACCGGGCGAGGAAATCCATTGAGCGCATCGAGCGCTGCACAACAGAGGCGACAAGCTTCAGTGCTTCGTCTCCTGCCAGATGTCCAAAGCTGTCGTTGATGCTCTTGAACTTGTCGACATCGATCATGACAAGGCCAAACCGCTGGAAATGCCGCTTGAACAGCCCGTATTGCTGCTCCAGGATTGTGTCGATGTAGCGCCGATTGTAGAGACCGGTCAGCTGGTCGACGATCGACACGTCAGATAGCTGCTTCAACTTCTCCGCAAGAGTACTTCCAGCTACTGACTGAAGTTCGCCGAATATCTCTACGCCGTACCGTTCATCTCCAACCTGGAGGACCGACGCCTTGATGTAGACAGCCACCCGCTCTCCGTCTTTCCTCTTGAGGAAAACCTCCTTGGCCTCCTGCCGCTCGCCGGTCTCGATGCATTTTTGCAGCGGGCACCCGTCGAAACACAGGTTCTTGCCGAGGACGTCAGTATGGACCAGGATGTTGTCGTAGCAGTGCCCGTTCAGAACCTCCTCAGACGAATAGCCGGTAATGCGTTCCGCCCCCTTGCTCCAGAAGACGATCTCGCGCTCCCCGGTCGTCACGTACGCGCCGTCCGAAACAGCGTCCAGGATCTCGCGTAGACTACTGTCAAGTACTCCTGTAATCATCTTTCCCTCCTGATTGGCGCAAATCGTGTGACCCGCCCTGGAGTCACGAGATGGTGACGACGACGGGAGTGTGATCTGAAGGCTTCTCCCAGCGCCTCGGCTCGATGTCGACCATGCAGTCGGTGACGCTGGCAGACAGCGCCTCCGAACCCCATGCATAGTCGATGCGCATGCCCATGCGGCGCTTGAACATGTTCATGCGGTAGTCCCACCAGGTAAACTGCTGCTCGCCATGGAATCTGCGGAAAAGGTCGACGAACCCCCACCCGCGTAGATTCTCGAGCACCTCACGCTCTTCCTGCATGAAGCCGATGGCGTCTTGCATCTCCTCGGGAGCCCAGACGTCCTGGGGATCCCTGGCCACGTTGAAATCGCCCATGAACAACAGCGAATGGTCTCTGGGATACGTCGTGTCGAGATACGTCCGAAATTGCTGAAAGAACTGAAGTTTGTGCAGAAATGCTTCGTCGCCACGTTCGCCACCATGTGGTAGATACCCGTCGATCAGCGTGACACCCCCAATATCCACTGCCAGAATCCGGCTCGGATCATTGCCGGCCCAGCCCCTGACGACGCCGGAGATGGGCAGTCTGGATGCGATAGCAACGCCGTTATAGGTCTTCTGGCCCGACATTGCAACCTGATATCCCAGTGCCTCGAACTCTGCCACAGGAAATGTCTCATCGACTGTCTTGGTCTCCTGCATGGCGAGAACGTCCACCTGTGACTCCTCCAGCCACCTCTGGACAACGGGCAGACGAGCACGCACTGAGTTCACGTTCCACGTCGCTATCTTCATGGCTCACTCCTCATGAATATTGTAGGCAGGTTTCCGCCCGATTGCACGGCCTCTACCGGCGGTCCTTGCCATAGCTACTGCAAGGCGTTGTCGATCCCACAGTTCGACCCCCGACCTTGCCGCCAGTTCCCGGGCTGATTCCGTGAACCCGCTGCTCGCGACGACCATGGCACGCGTGCCACGGTAGTATTGCGCTGCTCCCAGAGCTTCCTGAACAGCGCCGATGCCGACGTTGCCGGCGTACCTCTTCGCCTGCACGACGATACGCTGACGAGGCGACGTCAGCACCAGGTCTGCCCCGAAGTCATGACTCATACCGACACGTTGGACGCGGTAGCCCAAATGGAAAAACAGCACTGCCAGGAATTCCTCGAACTGCGTGCCGTCCATGGTGTCGATGGAATGCAGCGTTGCGCCGTGAAACACGCGGTCGCGACGCATCCGGATGGCGATGCCGGCCACTGCTATGAGAACAAGAAGCGCGGCAGTCGCCGCCAGGGAAGGAACGAATGGCAAGAATGCATTCCAGCCGGCAGTCACGGTCCTGGAAACCCACTGCGCTGTCCGCTGCTGCAGCACTCCCAGAGCCCCGTGGATGTCAGGCAAGCAGGGCCTCGATCTCCGCCCTTCTGCTCATGACGGCATCATACCCCCGCACGACATACGCATGGACATCCGAAGGCTCACAGCCCTTGAGATCAGGCCGGATGACAAGGTCAGCCCTCTCGAGCTCCGGCTGTGCGACGTTGTTGAGCATCAGGTTGAGCGAACGCTCGAGAAGCTTGGCGACGTTCAGGCTGGGCTTGTACTCGCCTGCCTGGAGCGGGTCATACAGTGATACCGCGATAACGCTCGTGGCGCCCCGCTTCCGCAGCTCCGTCACAGGGACCGGCAGCGACATGCCGCCATCCACCAGATATTTGTCGCCGAACTTGACGAGGGGAAACACGCCTGGTACGCAAAAGCTCCCGGACAATGGACCCCAGACGTCCCCACTGTCGAAAACAAGAGCTCTGCCAGTCTCCACGTCGGTTGCGGCGATGCAGACGGGTTTCTGGAGAGCCTCAAAAATTGTCACGGGAAGTTCCTTGTGGAGAGAGGCCCGCAGGCGCCAGGGTGTCGTCAGGCCACCCACAGAAACGACAGACCCAATCACCATGGCCACTTGGGCGGCGTGCTTGACGCCGAGGGCTTCCAGGGCAGTCGAGTCGAGGCCCGCTGCGTTGAACACGGCTACCACCGCGCCCATCGAAGCGCCCGAAAACAGGTCGATCTCGACGTGAAGCTCTTCCAGCGCCCGCAGCACACCTATATGCGCATACCCCAGAACCCCGCCCGAACTGAGAGCCAGGCCAAGCTTTTGCTTCCTGCGAGTTCTCATCGTCACTCCTCCTGTTCCGGGGCCGGGAATCGCCCCCTCCTTGGTAGTATATTGCGGATATGGCAGCTGGACAACAGCGCTTCTCGCCACGTCTCCCGGCTTGACACGACCTTCTCCATCGTATACTTGGAGTGAAATCAGGAGGTACACGTGGCCACGTTCGACGTCATGGGACCGATCATGATCGGATCCTCCAGCTCGCACACCGCAGGTGTTGCCAAGATCTGTTATCTGGCACGGCGTGGATTCCTCAGGCCAGTCCTGGAGGTTGAGGGTTCGTGAAGGAACAGACGACGTTTCGCCGGGAACGGCGCATCAGCCGCTCTACCAGCGAGCACTCCGACTTCGCGCGCGGATATCCTATCGCCGTAGCCAGCGCCATCATCCTGTCGACCACCGCCATCTTCATCCGCTACCTCACACAAAACTACAAGATGCCGGCGCTCGTTCTGGCCTTCTGGCGAGACGCGTTCGTGGCGCTCACGATGCTGATTGCACTCGCCATGCTGTGTCCTCGCCTGCTACGCACGGAGCGACGCCACATGGGCTATCTTGTCGCCTATGGCCTCATGCTGACAATGTTCAATTCCTTCTGGACGCTCTCCGTCTCGCTCAACGGAGCAGCCGTGTCGACTGTTCTGGTCTACTCCTCGGCGGCATTCACTGCTCTGCTGGGCAAGTGGCTCCTGAAGGAGCGCCTCGGATGGGTCAAGGTTGTGACAATCGCAGGCTGCGTGGGAGGTTGCGTTCTAATTTCCGGTGCTCTCGAGCCGGGTGCCTGGCAGGCAAACATGACTGGCATCCTGACAGGAACGCTGTCCGGCCTCTGGTACGCGGGCTATAGTCTGATGGGCCGTTCAGCCTCTCAGCGAGGTCTCAACCCCTGGACAACCCTGCTGTACACGTTCGCCTTTGCCGCCGCCTTCCTGCTTTTGCTCAATCTGTCCCTCGGAAGGTTTCTGCCCGGCGCGGCCGTTCGCCCCGCGGACCTGCTGTGGCTTGGAAAAGCCACATGGGGCTGGTTCATCCTCTTCCTCCTGGCGGCAGGTCCCACTGTCGCGGGCTTTGGACTGTACAATGTCAGCCTCGGCTATTTGCCATCGAGTGTCGCCAACCTGATTCTCACCCTCGAGCCGACATTCACCGCAGCAATCGCCTACCTCGTGCTGGGGGAACACCTGAACGGCATCCAGATCGCCGGCAGTCTCCTCATTCTGGGCGGCGTCATCTTTCTGAGACTCTACGAGAACCGGAACAGCATCCATAAACTGAGCACGCCGTAAACCTCGACAGTGTGTGCATCTCCAACTCCCTGCCCCGCATCCTTGCGCTCCGCTGCCCACGTACTATGATGACAGGTAGTACGATTCGAAAGGAGCAACATATATGAGTCAGCCTCAGGTTCGAAAAGGAGGGATCCTGGTCGCCCTCGCATCGGCCATCATCTACAGCGGTGTCTCAGTCCTCGCCAAGTTCGCGTACCGGTACAACCTGAGCCCTGTGCAGCTGCTCAAAGAGCGCTACCTCCTCGCCAGCATCATCCTGGTCGTGATCATCGGGCTCCTGAACTGGCGCCTGCTGTTCCCGCGCAACTGGCATGAGGCAGGCGTCCTCCTGGGCTTCTCGGCCGTGTTCGTCACCGGGCCGACATTGCTGTACTTCACCGCCGTCCGGCTGCTGCCCGTGTCGACCGCCATGTTCCTGTTCCACTGCTACCCTGCCTTCGCCGGCCTGTTCGCCTGGATTCTCCTGCATGAACGCGTGACGCGCGCCTACCTGGCGTCGGTGGGTGTCATCGGTGTCGGTCTGCTGCTCCTGCTGGGCGCGAGCTTCCGCAGCGTCTCCGGGATCGGCGTCCTGACCATGACGGCCTGCACGGTGGCCTATGCGCTGTACGCCGTGCTCTCCCAGCGCGTCATTCGTGGAGTCGACCCGCGCACGCTCGGCCTATACAACCAGGTGGCCCCTGCCATGGTTTTGTGCCTCCTCACCATAGGCCAACCCATCCTCTACCCAGTTGTTTTCAGCTCCCGCACGGCTACGCTCGCCTTCGCCGGCATCGGTCTGTCGGCCGCAGGTGGCATGTTCCTGTTCGTGCAGGGTATCGCCATGATCGGTGCTCAGCGAGCCGTCATCATCGACTCCCTGGAACCTGTCCTCTCCGCTCTGTATGCACTGGTGCTGCTTGGCGAGCGCATGAAGCTTGTTGCCCTTGCGGGAGGCCTCCTGATCGTGGCCGGCGTCGTCATCGGCAACCTCCCGACAACAAAACGCAACGTTCGGTCGACATTGCCTTCACCCAACAGCCAATGAGGAAGAGGCCAATGCGATTGACAGCCTGAGATGACCACCATACCGGAGTAGTTGCTGTTTTGCATCTCGTGGTATACTTTCCGCAGTCAGAGGGCTCTGAGAGAAGATTTCAGGGGAGGGACAATGGCAACAGGGCACAGCGATAAGTTCAGGCACACAATGGCGGCTTCCGTCCGCAAGAGGACTGAGACGTCTGGGGCATTGCGCGGCGATAAGGCGCTCATCTACCAAGGCGAACTGGAGATCATGGCCCGTTTCGCTACAGACTATCCAGGTATCGAGACCGGTGGAGACCTCTTTGGTTTCTGGACCCATACAGGTTCACCGATGATCGAGTACGTACTGGGACCGGGCGAGACTGCTGAACACGGCGACACGGCCTTCTACCAGGAGTCCCCGTTCCTCAAGTCTGCCGGCGGAATCCTCCGCGACCTGCACGGTCTGCAACATGTCGGCACCTGGCACTCTCACCACAGGCTTGGTCTCACCGTACCGTCCACTGGCGATTCGAGCACGATGCAGCGAGCGCTCGACAGGAACGGGTTCAATGCCTGGCTGCTCACGATCTGCAATTTCGCCGACAAGTCCGACAGAGTCGAGATGCGCGGATATCTGTACCGTGCTCACGGAGGTGGAGAACGCCAGCAGTTGACGTGGCTCATCCTGCCTGGTTCCAGTCCCGTGCGCGCTGCCATTGAGGCCGTCAAGGGATTTCCGTGCAGCAGACCGCGCACTCCCGCCTCAACCTATGAAGCCATCCCCAGCACCACATTTGCCGTCGTGGCAGCCACGCCACAGACAGCCAGCCCGACCTTCCCCAACTCATCGTTCATGGCGACCCCCGAAGGCCGTGGCGAACTGTACCACCTGTTCCAGCAGTTGTCGGCGCTTGAACAAGACGTCGAAATCCTGCAGCGAGAAGACGGACGGGTGTCGTTGGCTTTTCACCGCGACGGGTACGCGTTCGAGATTGTTTTTCCACACTCCTACCCTGTCGTCAAGCCCGTCGTCGAATGCCGACCCGTAGACATTCCGGCAGGGCAGGAGGAGTCATGGAAAGCCCCGCGCACTCTCTTTGTGGCCATGGACCGCGGCGACGACGTCGTTACGAACATCGAGGACCTGGTCACCACCTTCCTTGTCAACCGGGAACACACGGGGCCTGATGCCCCCCACGACAGAGAGGGTTGAGTCCCATGGGCTGGTCTTCGCAGCAGTCAGTTAGACTCCATCTCGAAATGGACATCCTGTCGCGCTACTTCCCGACCTTCTCCCTCAAGGACAGCATCATCCCCGGCCATGCCGTCATCGAGGGGTCCTTGCGCTCGAATGCGGGTAGCGAATACCTCGTTCGTCTCCATGTGCCCGCCGATCTGCCAAACTCCGTCCCTATCGTCGAGATCGTCAGCCCCGTCCTCCGAGACCGCTTCGGGCACTCCCTGATCGACCTTGGGACATCGTACCCAATGCACCTGCTGAAACCGGAGAACGGCGCCGTACGCATCTGTCACTACAGTGCCTCGCACTGGAGCCCCAATATCACATTCTCCAAAGTCCTGTTGAAAATCCGGGCCTGGATCGAAGCCTATGAAGGCCATCTGGATAGCGGCTATGCCATAGACCACTACCTTCCGCACATGGAAGCCTGACCACGAGGAGGAACACGATGGAAGAGAAAGACTCGAAGAGCGTGCTGGACCATCTGGCCAAGATAACACAGGGCAAGACGACGACCAAGAAGCTGGTCTTCGACCCGCGAACACAGGAGCTGGTACTTGTCGACGCCAAGTCCGCTCAGCTTTCGCCCGACGCTGTGACAGCGGATGACCCGACGCGAGACGGCTTCTTCGCCTGCTGACTGCCATGACACCCCTGGTCTACGTGCTCGAGGAGCAGGTCCGTGACCTGCTCGGCCAGACGGGAGACGTCCGCCTGGTAGATGGTGTTGCCTATGGGTTCGACGACTGGACGGTCTTCCACGCCTATACGGAGAAGCCGGTTTCCACGCCTTCCGGGCACATTTGCCCCTGTGTCGCCATACGTTCGGATGCTGCGGGGTTCGTCGACGAAGAGAATCTCATGGTGCAGGTCCGCAGGCGTCTCACCCCCGACGGGCTTCCCATCGTGGTCCTGATAGCCGGGACCGGCGGGGGGGGTTCACCCTCCTGCCGCGCACTTATCCTGACTGAGAAGGGTGTGGCCGGCGCAGACACGCGGTATGTCCCTCGCCGCTCTGAGTTGTTCTCTCGCAACACCGGGCTCCTCGAGACGTCGGCGCTTGCCGAAAAGAAAGTCGTCATCGTCGGTCTTGGCAGCGGCGGTTCTCCCGTCGCTCTGGAACTGGCCCGAGCGGGGATCGGCAGATTCACGCTCATCGACTTCGACCGGCTCGAGCTGGGAAACATCAGCCGCCATGTGTGTGGCGTGAACGATCTCGGCCGGTACAAGACGCTTGCAGTGCGGGACCAGGTGTTGCAGAAGAACCCCTTTGCCGAGGTCTCGACGATGGAAGTGAACGTCAACCAGTCGCTGAGTCAGGTCGAGGATGCGGTCGCAGCATGTGACCTGCTCATCGTCGCCTCTGACAATGACCAGAGCCGTTTCAACCTCAACCAGATGTCCCTCAACAACAACAAGGTTGCCCTGTATGGGCGTGCCATCACACGCGCCGCAGGCGGCGACGTCCTGCGCGTGCGGCCATGGAAGGGTCCCTGCTACAACTGCGTGTTCTCCTCAGGCCTCATCGACGGCCGCGAAGAGGAGTTGTCACAGAAGCGGCAGGCCCTCGCCGTATTACCGGCCTACGTCGAGGAAGACAAGATCAACGCCATGATCCAGGTCGGGTTGTCCTCCGACATCGCGCCTATCGCCAACATGCTGACCAAGATAGCGCTGGTGGAACTGTCACGCGGCATCGAGACTGGGATGAGCACGGTCGACGAAGACCTTGCCTCGGATTTCTACGTCTGGGCAAACCGGCGCGAAGAAGCCTATGCGAACTGGCCACGCATGGGATTCAAGTGGACACACCCGAGCATCCTGCGGTGGTATGCTGCCCGCGTTGACCGTGATCCGGACTGCCTGGTATGCGGTGGTCATCTAGAAGCAGAGCCTGCGACATAACGCGGCCCTCGAACAAGACCGAAATGGCCCACCCCACGGGGTGGGCCATTCTTATATCCTGCGTACAAGACGCTTGCTAGAAGAAGTCGTTGCGGTCGTCCACCCTCGTGTTCATCATGCGCAGTGCGATAAACAGGATACTGAAGACAATGCGAACGATGAACCAGATGACGCGCCCGACCACAGCCCAGCCGCTCAAGTCTCCCTGCGCGCGCTGATCCGGGACGTTGGCCCATACGTCGCCGAACAGACCGCCTCTGGCGCGCTCCTGAGCGCGCATCGCTTCCCACATCGCCTCGGCTTCGGCCTGCCGCTCACGTGGGTCCGCCCCCGCGTTGCCCCACTGTGGGTTCCACGTCGACTGGGGCCCCGCGCCGGCAGGTGGACTGCCGTATGCAGACTGTCCGTAGCTGCTGGGGGCAGTGGTCTCACCCCAGCTCTGCGACGACGCGCTGATCTCGGCGTCGTACTGCCGCCGCTCCTCGGGGCTGCTGAGGACGTCGTATGCCGCGTTCACCCGCTCCATCATGTGAGCGGCACTCGCGTCGCCGGGATGCAAGTCCGGGTGGTATTTCCTCACCAGGATCCGATACTGCGACCGGATCTGTTCCGGCGACGCCGACGGGCTCACGCTGAGAACGCCGTACAGGTCCTTGTCAGGCGTCACTGTCCTCGTCCTCCGCGTCCGTCGGGAGCCCAACCGCTTCGGCCAGATTCCGTTCGCGTGCCGCCCTCGCCGTATCGCCCATGGCGTCACACACCATGCTTATGGCGAAGTGGAGCTGCGCCCGTATCTCGGGATCCGGCGACATCGTCTCGAGAGCCAGTCCCTGCTCATACTGGCGGATGGCCTGTTCATGTTCCCCCGCAGCCTCCGAGACATCTCCGACCGCCCGCATGGCCTCGGCCTCGAGCTGACTGTCACTGCACGAATGAGCCAGTGAGAAGGCTCCCATGGCCTCACTGTGCGCAGACACCAGGTCTTGCCGGGCAAGACTGACCTGCGCGAGAGCAAGCAGTGCGTTGATCTGCCCGGCGCAGTCGTCCGTGGCGCGTGATACTTCGAGAGCGCGGCTGTTCTCATACATCGCCTTCTCCCAGTCTCCCAGCTCCGCGTACATGGCTCCCAGGTCGGACGAGACATGATAGACAAGCTCAGGGTCGGGGTCCAGCTGGGCCGCCAGTTCCTCCGCTTTCCTGGAGAACCTGATGCCGCGCGGGATGTCGCCCATCGTGGCCGCGACCGGCCCCATGTTGGCATACAGCTCCGCAACCTCTTCGAGACGCGCCTGGTCCTCGTACATTTTCGCAGCCTTGTCCCAGAGCTCCAAAGCACCGATCGTCCTGTCCTCGGAAGCAAGCGACGCGCCCATCTCGTCCAGAAAACCTGCGACGTCACCGTCTGGCGGCGAAAGCGCTTCGACCGCGCGTACGAATGCCCGCAGGTCCTTGCGATTCGTCTTCAGCAGGGCGACCACGCGCTCTTCGACCGTCGGGCTTTTCCTGTCACTCATTTCCGTCTCCTTTTAGGTCAGCTGGTAATGAGCCGTCATGATGGTAAGTTCATCGGACCAGCCGAGCCGACATGCCCACCATTGTAGCAGAACACCCGGCGACAACCATGACCATGCCACGGACACCGTGCCCGGCAGGTGCCGCGAATTTTTCACCGATTGTCCTCGCGGTTCCGCAAGATGAATGGACGAGAAGCCTCTCAGTCAGCGACGTCACCTGCTTCCTGGACGTCCACAACGATGGCCGTGCAATTGTCCGGGCCTCCACAGGTGTTGGCAAGATCCACGAGGCGGCGCACCGTCTCCTCCGGTGTTCCCCCTGTCAGGCCGGCCTTGAGGTCTGACTCGGAAACCGTACCCCACAGCCCGTCCGAGCACAGGAGATATCGGTCACCAGCACGGAGTTCGTCCGACACGACGTCGACCTCGACGCGCGGAGCGGTCCCGACGGCCCGGGTCAGGATGTTCCGTTCGCTGACCTGCCGCGCATAGGCCGGATCCAGGAGTCCCTGGCGTACCATATCCGCCGCCATCGTGTGGTCTTCCGTGAGTTGGGCCAGCACACTGCCTCGAAGACGGTAGCACCTGCTGTCTCCGACGTTGCAGACATACGCGCGCTCAGCGTGAGGAACGAACGCCACAAGCGTCGTCCCCATGCCCGACAGCTCCTCCGACGACAGCGACAGGCGGTAGACGACGGCGTTCGCCTCATGGACCGCAAGCCGCAGACGCTGTCTGGTGTCTTCGGCCGACAACTCCCGCGAAGACCATGCCGCGACAAAGGTCTCCACGGCCATGCGAGAGGCAACCTCTCCTGCCCGTGCTCCGCCGAGGCCATCGCAGATGACATAGCAGGCACCCTGACGCTCGACCTCCTTGCCTTCCTGAACGACGGCAAAGCTGTCCTCATTGACGTGACGCTGCAATCCAATATCGGTCCAGCCCGCTCCGATGACCCTCATGGCGACCTCCTGACTGAGTATATCCAACCATGTCAATAGTCACAAGTCCAACACGTTCCTCGCGGACGATCTGGTCCTGGGCGACACGGTCGAGTCAGGTGACCCAGTCGCTGCGTCCGGAAAGCTGAAACGCCCCACAACGTGCGGGGGCACCAGTCTTCGCCATGTCAGAGCTCGCACTCCGACATATTCAGGTATATGCGCCTTGTCCCAAATACAAGCGTTTTCCTCCATGCTGGTCGACCGTTGACCCCTTGTTCCGTACGTTTATAATAATTGTAGTGAACTTCCTTGTCCGTCAGTGATGCTTGCTTGGGAGGTGTCCATGAGACGTCTAGTCGCTGTGCTGATTACCTTGGCCGCCATCGGCTGGCTGACCGTCCCCAGCCTGCTATTGCCCCCTGCAGCCACCTTAGGGGCGACACCAGCGTGGCAGAAGACCTCGCTCGACGCAGGGAAGGTCCATGCCGTTCTGGTCGACCCAACAAGCCCGGGTACCGTCTTCGCCGGGACCGACCGAGGGCTGTTCAGGTCGACGGACCGAGGAGTGACCTGGGGGCAATACGGCACCGGCATCAAGACGAGCTCGTCCACCACCCTGAAGGTACTCGCCCTTGCCGCCGCGCGGGACGGCAGCCGATTGTACGCAGGAACCTCCGCCAGCGTGTTCCAGTCGACTGACGGGGGTGCACTGTGGTCACAAGGCTCAGGAATGCTCTCGGGTAGTGGGATACTGCGCTACTACTACGCGATTGCCGCACTGGCGGTCGATCCCGCAAATCCACAGACCGTCTATGCGGGCGACAGCGGTATGATGACGGAGGGACGCGTCCTGAAATCCACGGACGGCGGAGCAACCTGGAGGTCGTCTGGGTCCGGGATTTCCGGTGACGACGTGGACGGGTTGGCTGTTGACCCAGACAGACCCTCGACAGTCTATGCAGCAGTCGAAGACTCACTGTACGTTTCGGTTGACGCCGGCGCTGGCTGGACGAAAACCATCGGGAAAATGGAGGTCAATTCCTCAGAAGCGGACGTCCTGACAGTCGTCGTGACCGCGGACGTGGTCTACGCCGGAACTACCGCCGGTGTGTGGAAGTCCAGGGATGGCGGTGCCACCTGGTCACAGGGGACCGGGCTCAACTCATCGGGCTTTCTCCGGTACTTCTTCGGAATCGCGGCACTCGCCGTGGATCCAGCCAACCCATCCGTTCTCTACGCGGGCGACAGTGGCCTCATGACCTCTGGTGGCGTGTATGCGTCAATTGATGGCGGCGGCGACTGGGCTCAGGTGGGAGGCGCGCTCACAGAAAACGTCTCTGCGCTTGCCGTGGACTCTTCGGCGCCCCACACGGTGTATGCTGGCACAAACACCGGCCTGTACCGCCTGGTGAACGTCCCCATCGTTCGTTTCCAGATCACGGCATCTGTGCCACAAGGACGTGGTACTGTCCTTCCAACAGCAAAGGAGGTCGCGGAGGATGAGGGTGTCACGCTAAACGTGTTGCCCGACGCAGGATACCGGCTTGTGCTCCTGACCGACAACGGCGCCAATGTGACCGGTCTGGTGCGCAACAACACATATGAACTGGTCGGTATCGCGGCGGATCACGCTATCACAGCAGTCTTTGAGCCTATCCCCATCGTCCTTCCTCCGCCTCCGTCGCACACGCTGGTGCTCACCATCGGTTCGTCGGTGATGTCCGTTGACGGGAGACGCGCGACGCTCGATTCGCCGCCCATCATTCGCGAAGGGCGCACCCTGCTCCCGATTCGGGCCCTAATCGAGGCTCTCGGGGGCAGTGTCGGCTGGGATGCTGTCCAGAGAAAAGCGACCGTGACGCTCGGCACGCATACCGTCGAGGTCTGGATCGGCTCAAGAGAGGCACGTGTGGACGGCGTGAACGTAGCCCTGGACGTTGCTGCGATGATCGTCAACAGCAGGACGCTATTACCCCTCCGGTTCGTCGCCGAGAATCTGGGCTGTACGGTCACGTGGGACCCGGTCGGCAGGATGGTGACGATCGAGTCATAGGCTGCAAGCCATATGCTGGAAGCGGCGACAACTGCTTCCAGCATATGGCTTGGGCCCCGCGGACGCGCCGGAACTTGACCGTAACACCACGCACGACACGTCGACTTCTATTCGGCCTCTTGCGCGGTAGACCTGGCGCCTCCTGAGCTACTCTCTGACCTTCTCCACGGGAAGTCGAAGGATGGTCTTCAACTTCTCTGGTGCCGTGCGGTTGGGGTCGCCCAGGTACAGCTCGTGGTGCCGACCTCGCACGCGGTAGCCGTTTGCGGCTATCCAGGTGTGCATCATGTCGATTGTCGGACGCTCCCCCTCGTACGGCCCCACGTACATCGTCTGGGCACACAATCCCTCAGCCCACGTCTCCAGACATACCTGGGCGAGAGCGGGCACGTCCTTCTTCTTGCGAACGACCTCAGCCTTCGCTTGCTCCAGCATATCCCCGGTCACGACCAAAGGCTGCATCACCAGAGCCTTCCACGCCATCTCCCCTGGCGTCGTCGCGGCGAAGTCGGCGTCAGCCAGGTCCCGTCCGGACGTATTCCACCACAGCGCCTCCAGTGGCGTCACCTTCCATTCCGCGACACCAGCGGCCTTGGCCCCGAACTTCATGGTGTAGGCAGCCGAGTACAGTGCCTGGATAGCCTCCTGGAACGCCCTGGACGTCGACGGGTTGCCGACCCCCTCGATGACAAGATACGGCATGGCAGGCACGGTAACGAGGACCATTTTGCCCACCGGCGGGTTCCACAGGTCCTTCATCTGCTTGCGAAGATCGATCGTCTCCATATCTGACACCTCCGTCAGTCCTTCATGCGGTGTCGCACGCGCTCGACGAGCAGCGTGACCCAGCGCGACGGAACCTTCTTCTGACCGAATTCCCAGTCTTTCCAGGCCGTCCACACCGATCCGGGCGTCGCGCGTCCATCTGAATCCACCGTCGCCGCCATCACTGACGTCATGTCACGCAGCCGCGGGTCGTCCCTGAGCCAGGGAAAGCGCGACAGAACGTCCATGACGTGCAGGATATCATACCAGATCAGGGGTGCCTTGAGCTTGCAGAAGTCCGTCCCCATGTAGAACATGTACGGATGGCGTTCGCGCCGACTACTCCACAGACTCAGCAGCGCCTCGGCGCCGAAGCGCACTTGTTCCTCATTTGGCAAACCTGCAGCCAGCTCCATCTCACAGACGGCAAGTGTGGCATATGGGCACGGGTCGTCCTTGCGGCCCGGTCCCCTGAACGAGCCCAGCTCAGGCGAGACGCAGCACGGCCATCCGCTTGCGCGCGCCAGTCCTGCAATATGGGCCACGGCCGCCCGTACCCGCGTGTCGTCGCTCATGTCCATGGTGCAAAGCGACCCGACGATGACCGGCGCGTCGCACAGCGCCCACGCCCACCCCTCGCGTCCAGTCCCTCCATGCGCTGCAGAGACAGCCATTGGCAACTGGAAGGGTCCTTGCGCCGACTGGTGCGCCATGACCAGATCCGCGACATGGCGCATGCCTGGGTCGTCCACACGGACGCCGATGTCCGCCAGGAACTTGAGCTTGTGATACAGTTGGCCAGCTGACTTGTGACTGTTGAGGACGGTACCCGGCCATTCCTGCAGCTCCTGTACCAGACCTGACACCTGCGGGTCTTCCAGCATGCCTCGTCGGGCAGCCTGGACATGAGGTGACGATTCCGGCTCGCCCGCCAGGTCCACCAGCGCCCGGTACCGAATCCACGACGACCCTTCCAACAGCCAGGAAAGCAGTCCTTCCATCAGTTCCTCCAGACAATCTCAGCAGATGCCCTTCCATATTCAGTGTAGTTCGCAGAAGGCAAACTCAAGGGGCTAGGCCAGACACGATGAGAATTGTATTTTTGTCGGATAAGGTATAATTTCAGAAGGACGAATTGTACTTCCATACACAACGAGGTGGCCGGATGAATGTAACTACGTTTGCGCGCGACAGTCCAGGGCGTCTGACACCCATTGGCAGGGATGCGTCGAAGTATGTGGCCTACATTCCCGACCCACTGCCGCCACGTGCTGAGCTTGATGCAGATACGCTGCTTCTGCTGTCCCAGGCAGATCAGTCACTGGGGCAACTCGCCGGAATCGGACATTTCGTGAAGAATTCGGCCTTGCTTGTCAAACCCCTTCTCAGGCGGGAAGCCGTACTGTCGTCACATATCGAGGGCATCCAGTCCGGGCTCGACGACCTGTACCGCTATGAGGCGGACCGGCTGCCGTTCCCCCCGCGGCAAGGCTCCTCTGACAACGAAGATGCGCACGAGGTCTACAACTATGTTGTCGCACTCGAGTACGGTCTGCGCCGCCTCGAGTCCCTCCCTGTCAGCACTCGGCTTATCCGCGAGCTGCACCGTCACCTCATGAAGGGGGTGCGTGGTGAGCAGGCCACGCCAGGCGAGCTCAGGACCACGCAGAACTGGATTGGCCCCGCAGGCTGTACCCTGAATGAGGCTACGTATGTCCCGCCTCCAGTCGACGCCATGACAGAAGCACTCGGGGACCTGGAGAAATACATTCACCGTGCCCCGGAGTATCCACAGCTGGTCCGGCTCGCGCTGGTCCACTACCAGTTCGAGGCCATCCATCCGTTCGTCGACGGAAATGGACGCGTCGGCCGCCTCCTCCTTGCACTCCTCACGGTCCAGTGGAGCCTGCTTCCGTCACCCCTGCTGTACCTCAGCGCTTACTTCGACCGCAACAGAGATACCTACTATCGCCTGCTCCTCGGTGTCAGCACGCGCGGTAAGTGGCTCGAATGGGTCCGGTTCTTCCTCTCTGCAGTCATCAGTGAATCATACGACACGTTGAGCAGGCTGAGCTCATTGCAGGACCTCAGAGACTCGTGGCATCTGCAGCTGGAGTCCCAGCCCCGGACCTCGGCACTCACGCTCCGGCTCGCAGACAGTCTCATGGAACAGCCGTTTGTCACAGTGCCGGCAGCAGCGAAGTTCCTTGGGGTTACCTACCGCACTGCACAGCTGCACGTCGATCGACTGCAACAAGCAGGCATCCTGAGACCCCGCGATGCGCGGCGCTACGGAAAGGTGTATGAAGCGAGTGACATATTGCGCGTTCTCAACGCTGGTACAGAGGAGGCAGAAGGGCGCGACCGGAGATCCGTGCCGACAGCCGACCACAAGGGTGCCTGATATGGCTACCGGACCACTTAGGAAAACGGTGGCTCTACCATCGGCCGAAGTTAGCTCGTCTTCTGCTGAAACTGCATCGGAACGTCTTCTAACCCTACTTAAAGTATTCAACCTCCTGATAAAGTTGCACACAGACGCCCAAAAACACGATACACAAATGCGGGCCTACGCGACATATCTGCGTATTCCACTGCCTCCAGATCCCATTGATGAGCCCGAGGACTATTTCCGGTTTGTGTTTAATGCAACCATAGTATTCGCTGTTACCGTCCTAGACGACCTGCTCAAGTCCTTGACACCCGTCCTCGGCAAGACTGGCAACCAAGACCTGGTGGCGAAGGCGAACGCTATCATACAGGGCAGGTCCCCGCACCTGGCCGGGACAAGAGCGATTCAACCAAAATCCAGTGGACCTTCAGAACACGATACGTCTTTGTCTCGTTGTATCTTGATCTCATGGGGGAACAGGAAGCGCAGGATGCGTTCAAACAACCAACAAACAAGCCCATTCTGGACGAACGCTTCGCAGTACTGGAACTCTATCGGAAGAGATGTGCAATCGTTCACGATGACCCCCTTGCAGATCTATGCAGCAATTCAGTAGACAATTATGTGAATGCCTACCGTTTTGTTCAAAGGTTGGCCAAGAAGTTGAATGAGTCGTTTGCACATGCGTTGGACCACAGTCTGACACTGGGCGCAAGTTGATGGGTTTCCCCGAATTGCCCGTCTACGGTTTCTGTGTAGTATAGAAGTATAGTCTCGACCAGATTCTGCCAACTGAAGGGGGCATCTGCCACAATGAGTTTGAGCGAAAGCGACACGCGAGCGAAACTGATTGACCCGGCACTGCATGCGCGCCAGTGGACGGAGGATCTCATCAAGCGTGAGGAATCCGCCGGTAGCGTGCAGATCGTCGATGGCAAACCGGTCAAGGAGAAGAAGGGGCGTATCGACTACACCCTGCGCGTGCGCGTCAATCCCTCAACACAGCCGGTTGCGGTCGCCCTTATCGAAGCCAAGGGCTATGACATCAAGGCCGTGAACCCACACGCCAGAGTTGACGTCGACACGCGCACCCCTGCCGAGTTGCTCGACCTCATCGAGCAGAAGGGCAGGGAAGTCGACGAGGCGATCAAGAGACTTAGAGAATCTCTCTCGTAGGCGCCGATGGCATCCCAACCGTCTTGCCGCATGTATATAGACGAGTGTGGCTCTGCATCAATGCGAAATGTATCTGCCAGCAACCGGTACCTTTCGTTGACCGGAGTCATAGTTGACTCAGACTACCATCGCTCGACCATCACACCGGACCTGACGGCCTTCAAACAAAGGTACTGGTCACTTGATGACGACGATCCTGTGATTCTCCACCGATGCGATATGCATAGCTGCACAGGACAATTCGCATTCCTGAGGGACCCGGGTCAGAGAAGCGTCTTCAACAGCGACCTGCTAAGCCTACTCTCGCGATGGGACTACACTGTGATCACGGCCACAATAGACAAACAAGCACACTTGTCTAAATACCATTCATGGGCCTACGAACCCTACAGCTACTGCGTCGAAGTCTTGACAGAGAAATACGTCCTTTGGCTACACCAACGGAACAGAACGGGTGACGTACTGGCCGAAGCTCGAGGTGGAAACGAGGACATGGCACTCAAGAAGGCCTATTCAGATTGGTATGTCGCAGGAACACGCTATGCAGATGCCGGTCTCTGCCACGAGCGGCTCAGTAGTAGGGAGTTGAAACTCAAGCGTAAGGATGCGAACATTTCGGGTCTTCAGATAGCCGATCTGGTTGCGCAGCCTAGTTTCAGGTACGGTCTTGCGCTACACAATGGTACAACCGCCTCCAGCACCTATGAGCGCGACGTGATTACCCTGTTATGCAACTCCAAGTACAACCGAAAACGAGACGGCACAATCGATGGATACGATACGAAATGGCTACCGTAGTCTGAGAGAACAAAAGCGGCCCTTGCGGGCCGCCGAAGGTCGAGACCTCCCACCTCCAGATAGACTGGATTGACTAGATTATGGCAAGCCGTTTCGAAAAAGTCAAGACCGTTGTGAATGCCGGCGAGGACTGCTGGATAACCCAACGCCTGTGCCCGCCAGGAACAGCTGCATCACCAACCATGACTGCCAGTCCCTATTGGTCGTGGGCAGCAAGAAGGCACTGGCCATTCTTAGGGTCATGGTGTCTTCGGGACAACTTAAACGATTGGGAACTCGCAAGGGAACGCATTATGTGCTTCCTCTCGAGTAGTGATCAAATCAGTGGGCACAGTACTTGTGATCCACCGCCTCGAGCGGACCTAGCGATGCTTCGTGGGCATATCGGACGTATATAGGACGATATCTCATCCATAAACCATCCATATAGCCGACACTCCGGTCCATAAGTGCGATTCTCCGTGTAATTGCAGAAGCAGATCGGGGTTTTCAGCGTATTTGTTTGCGTGCTCGCTCCTGATAGATGCGGCCTGGGTGCTGCACCCGGAGACAAGCGCCACTACCAAAAGATCCACATTGCCCCGACATCCTGTGCATGCTCAACTCTGGCATCGACACGGGCAACAGACTCTAAGCTCGTTCTGCACCAACAGACTACTCTCCCGGTTGCGTGATATACTTTGCCTACAAAGGGAAATCGACAGGAGGCGGGTATGGCAACGGCACAGGAAACGGGCAATGGACTGTTTGGCGAGAGTCAGCACTCCGCCGGCATCAACAAGTACTGCCAGATCGTGTGGAACGGAAGACTCACCGATCGTACGTTTCTTTCCTTCTTCGAGCCCGAAGTGTATGACCGACTCATCGCGGTCACCTACGTCTCATCACCACGCTTCTTCTTCCGTGTCACCGACGGTTTCAAGCATGTGACGCTCATCTTGGGGATTCCTGACGGTAACGTCGCCAAGCAATTCGATTTCCTCAACCCTAACGCGCCCCTCACATTCTGGAACGACCTTAGCGATTCGCAGCGGGGCCGCGTGCGTGACGGCTCCATCGAAGTCCGCTATGCCCCTAAGGGGCACGCCATCCATTCCAAGATCTACCTGTTGAGCGGACCGGCCGGTCGCCGCGTCATGATAGGTTCCGCCAACCTGACACAGCACGCCATCCAGGGGGCACAGTTTGAGGAGGTACTCGTGTGGGACACCCCCTCGGCTTGCGACGTGTACGAGCAACGCGTTCAGCAGATTCTGCAGGAAACCGTCGACTACATCCCGGAGGAGGCAAAGCGCCGCGTCTCTGCCATCGATCTAACCAATGCTTCGCCAGAGGTTTTCAGCCGCATCTTGGAGGAAACCCTGTCGCGCGACAAGGTCGGTCTTATCATTCCCTCGGACTGCGTGCAGGAAATCAAGGAGCGCGTGCAACAGATCGAGATTGAGCAAGAACAGGTCGTGCTGCTCAAGAATATCGTGGAGACAATCGCCGTCCCCATCTCGGCAGGAAAGCAGGTCCTGTCGACGGCCAGTCTGACCAAGAATTCCGAACGTGTCCGCAAGCTCTTCGTCAAGGCAAAGAAGACAGACAGGGCTTCAATGCCGGATGTGCTGCCCAATCTGACGGTCGGAAGCGATATGCGCCTGTACCGGGACGGTAACGTGGAAGAACCCTATGCACGAAGCCTCCTTGAAGGCCCTCAGATAGCAGGATACCTCGAGCGCATCGGGCGCTTCCTCGACGCCTACCGCCAATTCACGGTGCAGGACAGCGACCTTGTCACGAATCAGAAACGCATCGGCGAAGCTATCCTGTACAGCTTCTTCTCGCCCTATCTGTGGAAGGTACGTGAGGACATCGAGCGCGAACATCTGGGGATGCGCGGCGATATACCGCCGTTCCTCCTCCTGGCAGGCAAGGCCTGGTCGGGCAAGACACACCTGCTTCGCTTCATCAGTATTCTCCTGGGCGGAGGCGGTGACTTCTACCACTACGAGCAGCTGAGTCCGTCCAGCATCCGCGCCTTCATCGACCAGTCTTACAACCCGACGCCCAGCGTTTTCCCCATCCTCATCGACGAGGTCGACAAGGAATATTTCTCCGGCACTGGAAACCGCGGCGAAGGTATGCTGAAGTACCTAGCGGACCAGTTGACCGCCATGCACCCGTGTCTCATCGGCACGACCAACAACACGTTCCGCGCCAACAACCAGATCGTCCGCCGCCTGTACTATCTAGAGGTCACTGCCGCTTTCGTCGAAGAGTCCCGCGCCCAGTCAGAGCACTTCTTCCAGGAGGTCGTCGACGGGCTGGATGCAGGTCTGTTCAAGGACTTCACCCTGCGGGTGCAGGACAAGATGCGCGACGTGACCAGCTACTATGACGGCCACGATTTTCTTGCGCCTGCACGCGCGGTCTTCAGGGAATACTACAAGCTCGCTGGTCAGGAAGTGCCTACCTGGTTTCCCGCTGAGGTTCTGCAGGATTACTACGACCGTGGACGTCGGATCTGGAACGACCTGTATCACACGCACAAGCGGTTCTTCCAAGTTCACGACGATCGCATAAAGGTCGATCTCCGGGACCTGTTCGGTGAGGGGTTCGAAAGATATACGACTCTCAAGCTGCTGCCCGCACAGGTCGTCCTTGAGGACCAGGGCATTCTTGTTCTGCGTCGCAAGGAGTTCTTCAAGTTCCTACGTCTCAGACCAAACAAGTTCTTCGAGCTGTTTGGTGGAAAGTAGATCCCCCAGAACACGCATCAATTGCCGGGAATCGGGGCCAAGTATGACGAACCGCACCAGGAATACCTGGTGCGGCGTCGAATCGTGGGCTCCAAGCCCAGGTTCGGGCTGCCTGCCAATTCCTGTGTGGGCACCGTCCACAAGCATGGTGACCGTCTCAGAGAAACAACCTCGCTGTGTCCGCACACGTGCGGACACAGCGAGGACAGTTCTGGTATCAGTATACTACTTCTTGGCTATGGGTTTCTTGACGACCGGCTTCTTGGCTACGGGCTTCGCGGCCTTGACAGCGACAACCTTCTTAGCCGGGGCTTTGGCGACGGGAGCCTTGACTGCGGGCTTCACGGCAGCCTTGACAACTGTCTTCTTGGCGACGGGCTTCGCCACGATTTTGACCGTCTTCTTGACGACTGGCACAACCTTCTTCTCTGCCTTCTTCGGTGCAGCAGCGACGACCTTCTTTACTGTTTCTGCAGACTTCTTTGTTATTCCAGCCATTGCCATCTCCTTTGTTGAGATTGGTGTTGACGTTGATGCCGAGCCTTGATGTCAATACTCTACAACAAAACAAGTTTCATGAAAGATGTCAAGCCCCCGCGCGCGACCACGTCGAAACGTCGCATAGCCAGCAACACCGCTTCTGGAGACACGATACGGACTTCGCCACGCTTATTGCGCACACGGCTCAATTGGCGACATTTGCCTCAACAAGCACAGAAATCGCTGCTCCAGGCACTTCTTCGCCGGGTGGAACATAGTCCGGAATCAGGATCTCCACATCGCGGATGTCGCGCACCATGAAGCTCGCGACGCTCACTAGCAGCGCCACGCCACCAAACAGCACAAACATGAGAGCCATGCCGGCCCCACGGCCGACGCCGACCAGTGGGCCAAAGATTCCTGTCAAGACCCCTCCAGGCATCATCCAGGGCTCAAATACCAGGTCGGCCAGTGGTCCAGCGGTCAGCATGGCCACGGGCACCGAGACCTGTGCAATCATCATGCGCGTGCCAAAGACCTTGCCCTGCACGTCGTGTGGCACTTTCGCCTGCCAGATAGCGTCGCTGCAACCGTTGAGAAATGGGATGATGAGCGATCCGAGAAACCCGGAAATGAGCCAGATGGGCAGCGTTCGGCCAAACCCCATGAGCATGATGCCCAGGACGGACGCCAACACCATTCCCCACAGGACGCCGTACACCTTGCGGTGCGGTCCACCCCAGGCCGTCATGAGAGCACCTCCGACGACACCGCCGACGGCGGACACCGTGTTGACGATGCCCAGTGTGGTCGCACTGTTACTGGTCCGCGCCAGGATCATCGGGGTCCACAGCGTCAGGCACACCATCGCGACGAGGTTCGATGCAAAGAAGCTGAGTTGCAGCAGGAGCAGTGGCCGGCGTGCCGCGATGTAGCGCCAGCCGAAGACCGTCTCCTTCCAGAGGCTGCCGCGTGCCTCTTCGCCTTCCTGAGATCGTGAAGGAAAGGGAACATTGACCGCCACCAGCAATGCGACGGCGATGCAGAATGAAGCGATGTCGAACAGAAAGATCGGCACGAGGCCCCACGTCACGACGATCGCACCCGCAATGATGGGCGCAAGGATGCCGGAACCGCTCTGCGCCAGCGACATCATGCCCGCAGCCCGGCCATACTTCTCCTTGGGCATCATAGTGCTGATAGCGGCCTGATACGCCGGCCACTGGAATGCCTGGAACGTCCCGGACAACACCCCCACGACGCAGAGGTGCCAGATCTGCAGGTGCCCGGTGACGTACAGGATGAGCATGATGACCGTGCCCAGTCCTGACGCTACGTCCGACACCCCCATGGTCACCTTGCGGTTCCACCGGTCGACCAGCGCTCCGGCGATGGGACTCATGATGATAGTGGGTGTGAAACTGAAGAACGCAACGATGCTCAGGGCGGTTGCATGACCCGTCACCTGCCACGCCCACACGCTTATACCGAAAGCGGTCATCGCGGACCCGACAAGCGAGACCACCTGACCAGCCCAGATGAGTGTAAACGCCTTCATTCCCGTCGGTCGAACTCGAGCCACAAAGCCCTCCTCATGGGTTTCTACCACTGGATGCTCGTGCACAAAGGATAGAGGAATTGTTGACTCTTGCAACAGGATCGGCCGGCCGGCCAGAGAAGGGCGCCGCACCAGACCAGGTGCGGCGCCTGGAAGGGACGTGTCTTGAGGAAGGTCCTACTCGACGGCCACCAGCTCGTACCGCCGCGTGCCCAGTCCGATCTCCTCGGCGTGGGCGACCTGGGATTCCCAGTGCGTTTCGGGATGGACGTGTGTGAACTTGTCTCCGTGCTCGAAGTGAACGTCGGCAAGCACACTTCCCTGGTTGGCGACGGCTCTGTTGACGAGGTCCACGCACGCCTGGTCGAGGGCCACCGGGTCGAAGCTCGCGGCAATGCCGATATCGGGCACGATGGCTGCATCGTTGAGGTCCCAGCAATCGCAGCTGGGGCTGACGTTCATGATGAAGCTGACGTGGAACGCCGGCTTGCCATGCAGGACGGCATAGGCATATTCCGCGATCTTCTCGTTGAGCGCGTCGTTGGTCCCCTGGAACACGGGGGGCGCGGCGCCGTACATGCAGACCGCGACGCACTGCCCACAGCCGACGCACTTCGTGTAGTCGATGACAGCCTTGTGGTCGGCGTTCCATCCGATTGCGACCTGCGGGCAGGAACGGACGCAGGTGCCGCAGGAGACGCACTTGACGACGTCGATACGCGGCTTGGATTCAGAGTGCATCTGCATCTTGCCGCCCCGCGAGCCACTGCCCATGCCGATATTCTTGAGCGTGCCCCCGAAGCCGGCCTGCTCATGACCCTTGAAGTGCGTAAGCGAGACAATGATGTCGGCGTCGGCAATTGCAGTGCCGATCTTGGCAGTTTCGCAGCGCTTGAGATGGATGGGCACCTCGCGGTAGTCCGTGCCCTTGAGGCCGTCGGCGATGATGACGTCTGCCCCGACGGTGATACGGTTGAAACCGTTCTCCTGGGCAGACTGCAGGTGATCGACCGCATTGGAGCGGCCTCCCGTATACAGCGTATTGCAGTCGGTCAGAAAGGGCCTGCCGCCCAGTTCACGAATCAGCCTGACGACACGCGCGACGTAGTTGGGGCGAATGTAGGCGAGGTTGCCGGGCTCTCCCAGGTGCAGCTTGAGCGCAACGAACTTGTCCTTGAAGTCGATGTCTGTGACGCCGGCGGCGCGTATCACAGCCTCGGTCTTGTCCAGCAGATTGTGACCGGGACGCGTGCGCAGGCCGGTGAACCACACCTTCGACGCGCTCATGCCTGCTCCATAGCGGTTTGCGGCCATCGCAATCCTGTAATCTCATTGACGGAATCGTTGTTCATGTGTTCCTCCTGACGTGAAGTATCTCTTGGTTACTGTAGCGCGACGGCGCCCGCGCGCAACCTCAGCAGCCTGTCGCTGTAGGGCAAGACCGACCTGGTCCTGGTGGATGAGCGCCGACGGGCGCTTGGCGACGACCATGCCGAATCTGTTCTCCGTGTTGTATCGTCACATCGAACGGGATATCATGATTTACGTTGACGCATTGTCACGGCTGCACCGGCAACGACAGAAAAAGGGAGTCGCTCATGGGAGACACGCTGGCTATCCAGGTACAGGACCTGCACCGCAGCTTTGGACAGAATCGGGCGGTCGACGGCGTTTCCTTTGACGTCCTTCGAGGCGAGATCTTCAGCCTTCTTGGCCCCAACGGCGCCGGCAAGACGACCACGATCAGCATGCTCTCGTGCCTGCTGAAGGCCGACTCCGGTGACGCGCTGGTGATGGGACACAGCATCTCAGTCAAACCCCAGCAGGTGAAGGCATCCATCGGTGTTGTCCCTCAGGAGGTTGCCCTGTACAGCGACCTGTCGGCTCGCGAAAACCTGCTGTTCTGGGGAAAGATGCAGGGGCTGCGCGGCGTCCCTCTGGCCCGCCGTGTCGACGAGGTTCTGGAAGTCATCGGGCTCACAGACCGTCAGAGGGAACGGGTCAGCACGTACTCGGGCGGCATGAAGCGCCGCGTGAACATCGCAGTCGCACTTCTCCACAAGCCTGCACTGGTGATCATGGATGAACCCACGGTCGGCATCGACCCGCAAAGCCGCCGGTCCATCCTGGACAATGTCAAACAGCTTCGCGATCAGGGCATGACGGTCCTGTACACCACGCACTACATGGAGGAAGCGCAGGAGCTGTCCGACCACGTAGGCATCATGGACCATGGCAAGCTTGTCGCGGTGGGCACACAGCAGGAGCTGATCACCAGTGTGGGCGAACTCGACCGTATCCAGCTGCGGCTCGCCGGACCTGCCGAAGGCTTGCTGGAGACCTGGAAGACGGTCACGGGCATCCATGACGTGACTTCAGACGATGGCATCGTGACCGTGTTTGCGGCCGACAGCAACCGTGTGCTTCCTCGTCTCTTCGAAAGCGCCGCCAGAGCAGGTGTGCGGATTGCGTCGGTCGACGTCCAGGAGCCAAACCTCGAAGCCGTGTTCCTTCGTCTCACCGGCCGCGCACTGCGCGACTGAGCTCTCATGCAGGCATTCGACGTCGCTCTCAAGGACATACGCCACTCGTTCACTAGTCTGTTCGGACTGATGTTCATGTTTGCCATCCCGTTGCTCATCGTCGGCCTGTTAGCCGTAGCATTCGGCGGCACTTCCACATCGAAACAGCAGGCGCTCAGCGTCCCTGTCACGAAGGTCGTCCTCGCCAACCTCGACGCGGGAGGCCAAGCCGTCGACCTCGACCCTTCCGATGCTGACCCGTCCACGACGGCAGGAGACATCCTGACACACCTGCTCGTATCAGACGACATGAAGGGACTCGTCGCCGTCACGACGGCTGGGTCCGCCAAGGCCGCCCGCGACGCCGTGGACAGCCGCACGGCTGAAGTCGCTGTCATCATCCCGACAACCTTCACACAGACCTGTATGGAAGGTGTGCCGGCGGGAGCAGTCGAAGTCTACCAGGATCCCACGATCACACTCGGTCCCGGCATCGTCCGCGCCATCATCGGCCAGTTCGCCGACGAGTTCACATCGGTCCGCATCATGCAGTCGACCGTGACCGGCAGCCTCACCGCGGCGGGCATCACAGTATCACCAGACGATATGGCGCAGGCGATACGACGTTTCGTCGACGAGGCGATGCCCGCAGAAACAGCATCGGGACCTCTGAAGATCGAAGCGCCCCCCGCGAAACAACAGAAGTCTGCAAGCCTTCTTGCCACGATCCTCGCCGTCAACATGGCCGCCATGATGGTCTTCTACGTCTTCTACACGGGAACAGCCTGTGCCGAGAGTATCCTGCTGGAACAGGAGCAGGGGACCTTGCAGCGCCTGTTCACCACCAGAACCACCCCGGCAATCGTGATGCAGGGCAAGATGCTGGCGATCCTGCTGACCACAGTCATTCAGATGCTGGTCCTGATGCTGTTCTCAGCACTTGCGTTCGGCATCCGCTGGGGTGGCCTCCTGCCGATCGCGATCGCTCTCGTTCCAACGGCCTTGTGCGCTTCGGCATTCGGCATCTTCCTCATGTCGTTCCTGAAGACGAGCCGGCAAGCCGGCGTCGTGTTCGGCGGAGTCGTGACGGCGACGGGAATACTTGCACTCGCGAGCGTGTTCACGATGAGTGCCCCGTCCGCTGCCAAGCTGGGACAGTTAGTAGCTCTCTTCGTGCCCCAGGGGTGGTCACTCCTCGCCTTCCGGCAGGCCATGGACGGAGCCCCCATGGGCCGGCTGCTCATGAGCGCGGCAGTCCTGCTCGCCTGGACCGCGGTCATGTTCCTTGTTGGCCGCGCCCGCATGGCGCGGCGGTTCGCGTAAGGTCCGCTATGAGTGCCATCGACCTGACGATCAAGGACCTCATGCAGATCCTGCGCGACCGCAAGTCCCTGATGTTCATCCTGATCATGCCTATCGCGTTCACCCTCCTGTTCGGATTCGCGTTCGGCGGCTACGGCGCTCCAGCGGACACCCGTCTGCCGGTCGTCGTCACCGGTGACACGGGCGACCCGGCCTATGCAGCCCTCGTCGACCTTGTGGAATCCTCAACCGTCGCCCGCCTGGCCACCCCCGCAAGCATGGAGGACCAGGCTCTTCGTGTCTCTGTCCGGGATGGCAAGGTCACCGCCGTTCTCTTCATCCCAACCGGGTTCCTGCGGACCTGCTACGATGGCACCGTCCCGCCGCTGCCATGCGTCGTGGACGTCGCAAGCAGTAGTGGAACGACAGCCAGGAACGAGTTGGCAAACCTGTCGACACGCCTCACGAGTGCCGTTCGGACCGCACGCATGACGGCCACCGTGTACCGGGACCTGGCGCCTCCCTCAGGGTTCGACAGACCATCGGCACTCACGTTTGATCAGTTCACGGATGCATTCAGGAACGCAGTGTCTGCGTGGAAGATACAGCCAACGGCCGTCACTGTGACGGTATCGAGCAAGCTCACGGAACAGCAGCGCAATGCCGGCGGCTTTGCGCACACTTCCCCCAGCATGATGCTGCAGTTCTCTATCGCCGGACTCATCGGTGCTGCCGGAATCGTCGTCGAAGAGAGAAAATCCCGGACCCTTGCCCGCCTCATGACGACCAGGCTGTCGCGTTCCGGCATCCTCCTGGGACACTACCTCGCCATGTTCATACAGGTCTTCGCGCAGCTCACCATGCTCATCCTGTTCGCGGCCGTGGTCCTGCGTGTCCAGTACCTGCATGCGCCCCTCGCGACCCTGCTCGTGACAACCTGCGCTTCGGCATTCGTGGCAGCACTCGGGCTGCTCATCGGGGTCGCGTCACGCTCTGAGGAGCAGGCGATAGCGTTCTCGCTCATCCTCATGTTCGTCCTCTCCGGTCTCGGCGGCGCGTGGGTCCCTCTGCAGTTCACCGGCGCGGTGTTCCAGAAGGTAGCGCGAGCGACGCCGGGATCACTGATCATCGACGCCTATGAGAATGTTGTCCAGCGAGGTCTCGGCGTATCCTCGGTCCTCATGTCCTGTGCCTTGCTGCTGGCCTGTGCCACCAGCCTTGCCGTCCTGGCCGTGCTCCGCTTTCGCAGACAGTCAGCCTGACGCACAGCTCGGTCCGACGCGACAGAAAATGCCCCATGGACAGGAAGTCACGTACACCTTGACAATTCCTGCGGCACTGCAATAGTGTGCATAGACGAGGTGGAACACATGGAACGACACGTGGAATGTCCCGTAGCGGGGACGTCAGATGTGAGGTGCTGAAACGCGGTGCACAGAGGTCTGTTCTGTCATGATTGGATCCGCCGCTTACGTTGGCGTGCCCATGTCGACCACGGTACAGCGCGTCGAACCTCTCCCTTGTAGCCTGTTCACAGACCCGCGTGCTCCGTCATGCCGGAAGCTGCCGGCAAACGCACTCCAATAGCTCCTTCATGGTCCTCAGCCTCCGCCTATTGACTTTTCTGGTCATTCTGCAAGAATTGATTATGGACATCAGATGGTTCCCCAACTTTGTCTCATACCTAGACTTACCACACCCATTCGGTTCATGCTCACGCCTTGTTCCGGATGTCTGTGCCTTGGACTCACCGAGCAGGACTCTGTCCGAAGTCCGCATTGAGCAGGGACCCAAGCCCTCAGCTTGCGCAGTTGCCAGAAGACCTCGCGGAGAATGTGCCGTGAGGTCTTTCCGCTTTCTTGGGAAGGGGGTGTCAGCAGGCCTGCAAACCTGACGACGCTCTGTCGCTCCACGAACCCGTACCACACATCCACATCAAGAGAGGAGAACACATGAGGAGACTGCTTGCTATTATTCTTGTCTGTGCACTCATTGCCGGCGTTGGCGTCGGATGCAAGAAAGCTGAGGTCCTACCCACCGAACAGGTTGTCAACCTGGGCGGTATCTACCCGATGACCGGTGGCTCGGCCACCTTCGGTACTTCCAGCATGCAGGGTACAGCCATGGCCGTCGAGGAGTTCAATGCTGCCGGCGGAGCAATGGTCGACGGCGTCAAGACGACTATCAACTACATCAACGAGGACGACGCTGGTTCCCCCGAAGTCGGCGCCAGCGCCGCTCAGAAGCTCATCAACCAGGACAAGGTCATCGGCATCATCGGCGCCGTCATGAGCAAGGTCACCCTGGCCGTCGCGCCTATCGCGCAGTCTGCCGGCGTCCCGGAGATCTCGCCAACGTCCACCAATGAGAAGGTCACGCTGGTCGGTGACTACATTTTCCGTGCCTGCTTCATCGACCCGTTCCAGGGTAAGGTCATGGCCAACTACGCGTGGAACACGCTGAAGGTCAAGACGGCCGCCTGCTTGTTCGACAACGGCAACGACTACCCCAAGGGACTGGCCGAGAACTTCAAGGCCAGTTTCGAGAGCCTGGGCGGCAAAGTCGTCGCCTATGAAGCCTTCACGGATGAAGACAAGACGGTCGACTTCAAGGCCCAGCTGACCAAAATCAAGGCTGCCAAGCCTGAGTTCCTGTACCTTTCGGGCTACTACGGATCCACCGCACTCATCCTGAAACAGGCCCGCGCAATGGGTCTGAACGTCCCCGCCGGCGGCGGCGATGGCTGGGACTCACCTGACCTCGTCAAGATAGGTGGTGCGGCTGTCGAGGGTGGCGTCTTCTCCAACCACTTCTCCAAGGACGACCTCAGCCCCAAAGTCCAGGCTTTCGTCGCGGCATACACGGCCAAGTACGGGGCAGCGCCCGACGCACTCGCTGCTCTTGCGTATGACGCTGCGGGACTGTTCCTCGACGCGTTCAAGACTGCCGGCTCAATCAAGGGCTCGGACATCAGGGATGCCATGAAAAATACGACCTTCTCGGGCATCGGCGGTGCCTACAAGTTCGACGAAAACCGCAACCCCATCAAGGCCGCAGTCATCCTGCAGATCAAGAACGGCCAGCAGACGTTCCTGACAACTGTCAACCCGTAACCTAGCACGCATCTCGGCGCAGCGGGAACCAGGTACGTCCCCGCTGCGCCTCCTGTTGGAGGAGAAAACATGGGCCAGTTCCTGCAGCAACTCATCAACGGCATTCAGTTAGGCAGTATCTATGCCCTGATTGCCCTGGGCTATACAATGGTGTATGGCATCGTGCGCCTCATCAATTTCGCTCACGCCGACATTTTCATGGTTGGCGCTTACATGGGGTTCTTTCTCGCCCCTGTCATGGCCAAGGTCTTTGGTGGTGCCTTCATCCCGACGATCATCGCAGCCATGCTCATTACCGGCCTGCTTGGCTTCGTCATGGAGAAACTTGCCTATCGCCCGCTGCGGTACAAATCACGGTTGTCCGCCCTCATCACAGCGCTGGGCGTGTCGCTGTTCCTGGAGAACTTCTGTGCCCTGCCATTCGTCTTCGGCCCGACGTTCCGCAAGTTCCCCGACCTCATCGTGGCCAAGAACATTCCCCTCCCCGGCAGCCTCGGCCTCATCATCGACAACGTGCTGCTGCTCGACGTCGGCGTTTCGGTCGTCCTGATGGTCCTGCTGTTCTGGTTCGTGAACAAGACGCTCATCGGCAAGCAGATGCGTGCGGTGTCATTCGACAAGCCGACAGCAAGCCTCATGGGCATCAACATCGACGTCGTCATCAGTACGGCCTTTATCGTGGGTCCGGCGCTGGCAGGTGCCGGCGGCATCCTGTTCGGCGTGACCTACGGCAGCCTGAATTCCCCGTCCCTGGGCATATGGTGGGGCCTAAAGGCGTTCATCGCAGCGGTCCTTGGCGGCATCGGCAATATCCCGGGCGCCGTGCTGGGCGCGTATATCATGGGAATCTCGGAGGCGTTTGCGACGTCGGTCAACTCCAACCTGGGGTATGGCATCGCGTTCGCCATCCTTATTGGCATCCTGCTTGTTCGACCAAGCGGCCTGCTGGGCAAGTTTATGCCGGAGAAGGTCTGACATGACCTTTCTCCGTACGCACCGCACCCTAGCCACAGTCATTGCATTCGTGCTGGCCTATGTCGTCATCAAGCTACTGAGCATCCTGCCCCTCGTCGACGGAGGACCTCTTCTGAACGGCTACTACATCCAGCTCATTGCCCTGGTCGGCATCAACATCGTCATGACCGTCAGCCTGGGCATGGTGAACGGTTTCACCGGCCAGTTCTCCATCGGACATGCTGGTTTCATGGCTGTCGGCGCCTATACCTCAGCCATGATTACGACAGTCTGGTTGCATACAAGTACAGCCAATCCATGGGTCGCGTATCCTGTCTTCATTGTCGCGATTCTTACAGGAGGGTTGCTGGCTGCGGCAGCAGGCTATCTTGTCGGTGCGCCGTCGCTGCGTCTCAAGGGCGACTACCTGGCCATCGTGACACTGTCCGCCAACGAGCTCATCCGCACCGTCATCCGTGTCACTGAAGTGCTCGGTGGTCCCCGTGGCCTGGGCGGCATCCCCAAGCTCACCACGCTGGAGGTCGTCTTCGTGTTCGCAATCGTGAGCGTCGTTCTCATGCGCAACTACCTGTTCTCGTCGTACGGTCGCTCCATGAAGGCGGTCCGCGACTCCGAGATCGCCGCAGAGTCAATGGCCATCAATACAACGCGCCAGAAGGTCTTTGTGTTTGTCTTCTCGGCCTTCTTCGCCGGCGTCTCGGGCGGTGTCTTTGCTCACTTGCTGCAGTTCATCCACCCGGACAACTTCAGTTTCGTGAAGTCGCTGGAGTATCTGATCTACCTGTACGTCGGCGGCTCCACATCAATCAGTGGTGCCATGGTCGGCCCGGCCATCTTCACGTTCCTGCCCGAACTAATGCGCGGTCTGCAATCATGGCGCCTGGTCATCTACCCACTGATCCTCATCTTCGTCATGATCTTTCGGACAGAAGGCATTATGGGCCTCAAGGAATTCGGCTTCATCCTCATTCCCCAGCGTCAGAGGAAGGAGGTGAGCGCATAATGGCTCTCCTCGACGTTACGCATCTCACGCAGTTCTTCGGCGGCCTGCGCGCCGTTTCCGACTTCAACATCCAGTTGGAGCACGGCGAGATCGTCGGCCTCATCGGGCCGAACGGCGCAGGAAAAACCACCGTGTTCAACGTGCTCACCGGCGTCTATACGCCGACGAGTGGCACAATTGTCTTCGACGGGCAAAACATTGTGGGCAAGAAAACCCACCAGATCGCCCAGGCAGGGATCGCACGCACGTTCCAGACTATCCGGCTGTTCGGCAAATCCAGCGTTATCGACAACATCAAGATCGCCTATCACTTCCGCATGTCCTACGGCAATACTGATGCGTTCCTGCACACACGAAAGTACTGGCAGGGCGAGCAACTTGTCGACGACTATGCCATCGACCTCCTGCGCCTGTTCCACCTGGAGGGACATGCCGACGACATCTCGGGTTCCCTTCCCTACGGGGCCCAGCGCCGCCTGGAAATCGCCCGCGCTCTTGCCACCAAACCCAAGCTCCTCATCCTGGACGAGCCGGCTGCCGGCATGAACCCGGCAGAGGCAGACGAACTGTTGGAAATGATCCACTGGCTCCGCGACAAGTTCGACCTGACTATCCTGCTCATCGAGCACCAGATGAGGGTGGTCATGGGCGTGTGCGAACGTATCAAGGTCATGGACTTCGGCGAGACCATCTGCGAAGGCGTGCCCGAGCACATCCGCAACGACCCGCGGGTCTGCGAAGCATACCTTGGAAAGGGGGCCTGACATGCTGCTCGAAGTCCGGAACATCGACGTTTTCTATGGTTCCATCCGTGCCCTGAAGGATGTATCGTTCAACGTGGAGAAGGGTGAAATCGTCTCGATCATCGGTGCCAACGGCGCCGGCAAGTCGACGACCTTGCGCGCCATCTCCGGCATTCTGCGTGCAGCGTCCGGCAGCATCATTTATGACGGACAGGATATCACCCACACGCCGCCGCATCTCATCGCGCGCATGGGTATCTCCCAGGTCCCCGAAGGCCGTGGCATCTTTGGCAACCTGACCGTGCAGGAAAACCTGGACGTGGCGCTGTCGTCGGTCAAAGACAAGAAGTCGGCCGGCCCCAACCAGGACAAGGTATTCTCGCTGTTCCCGCGTCTCAAGGAGCGCAGACGACAGATCTCCGGAACACTGTCAGGTGGCGAACAGCAGATGCTGGCAGTTGGTCGGGGTCTCATGCAGAACAACCCGTTCATGCTCCTCGACGAACCCTCGATGGGCCTGTCGCCCGTGCTGGTCGAGGAGATTTTCGGCATCATCGTCGAGATCAACCGTCTGGGCAAGACGGTCCTGCTCGTCGAGCAGAACGCATTCAAGGCGCTGTCCATAGCCAACCGCGGATACGTGCTGGAAACCGGTTCCCTGGTACTGTCAGGGACAGCCGCGGAACTGCGTAACAACCCGGACGTGAAGAAAGCCTACCTGGGCGGCTAGCCTCCCCGCCGTTCCTCCTTCTCAGCGTTCCGGGCAGTGGGGTATCTCTACTGCCCGGAACGTCGTTTCGTGGGTCAGATCCCCAGGGGGCCTACTGCTGCTGGCGCTCGAGCTCGGGCGTGTACGAACCGGTCCGTGCAGCGCTGTTGCACTTGCCTCGATGATAGAAGGCCGCCTGCGCCGCCGCCACATTTGCCTGCTCACCGTGCCAGATGGTGAGTGCGGGCTCCTGCAGTGCCCGTCCGTACGAGTAGCTGAGTTCCCACGGGTGCGGTCCCAGCTTGTTCATCGCATTGAGATGAGCGGTCGCCAGTTCGGACGACTGCCCGCCCGACAGGAAAACGATGCCCGGGACAGCTGCCGGGACAGTACGGCGTAGTGTGCGCACGGTCGCCTCGGCCACGTCCTGGACCCCCGCTTGATGTGAGCAGGACTTGCCGGAGACTGTCATGCTCGGCTTGAGCAACATGCCCTCGAGCAGGACCCCTTGCCGGGCAAGCTCCTTGAAGACAGACCTCAGGACGCCCGAGGTGACAAACTCGCACCGTTCCTGGTCATGATCACCGTCCATGAGGACCTCGGGTTCGACGATCGGAACAAGTCCAGCTTCCTGTGCCAGGGCCGCATAGCGCGCAAGGTCCTGGGCGTTGGCACTGACACATGCCTTGCTTGGGATACCCGTTCCAATCGTGATGACGGCACGCCACTTGGTGAACCGTGCGCCCATCGACCGGTACTCGGCCAGCCGTTCGCGGAGTCCATCCAGTCCCTGTGTGACCTTCTCACCGGGGTGAAGCGCCAGCTCAACCGCTCCCGTGTCGACCTTGATGCCAGGGATAACAGCCTTCTCGGCCAGCAGCCTGGGAAATAGCGTTCCACCCAGAGACTCCTGGCGAATCGTTTCGTCATACAAGATGACGCCCGCAATGAATTCCTCGATACCGGGCGTCGTAAACAGCATGTCTCGATAGGCGCGATGCGTCTCGGCCGTCGACGGAATGCCCAACTTCGCAAATCTCTTGCCGATCGTCCCAACACTCTCGTCAGCCGCCAGGATTCCCTTGTGCGGCGCCACCAGAGCTCTTGCCGTCTCCTTCAATTCACGTTCGTACAACATACCATCCTCCTTGTCCGCAGCTCGCCCCTGAAAACGCGGCACATGCGCATCTACTACGTGGTCACTCGGCTGAGTCGTCCGTCTCGTCCATATCCTCGTCGGTTTCGTCGAGATCGGCAGCGCGACTGCGATAGTCCTCTGCCAGTTCCTTGTTTCCAGCTTCTTCGTACGACTCGCTCATTTCCCAGAACAACTGCTGTCGAAGCTCCAGGTCGGGCTCGTCGGCTTCGAGGTCCAGCGCCTGCTGGAACAGGACGACAGCCTGCTCATGGTTTCCGTCGAGTGCACTCGCGTCGCCGATCGTCTGGAGTGCACGCGCCTGAAAAAGCTTGTTGTGGAGGGCCTTGCCGAGAGCGCCGCCTTTCTCAGCGAGCTCACGTGCCTTGCCTGCGTCTCCTTGGGCGACGGCCACCTGGCTCATGATGAGAAGAGCGTCGGTTTCGACCTCCCTGTTGCCCATGCCCTTTGACGTGTCGCAAGCGACTTGGAAATAGTACATTGCCTTGTCCCACTCCTCCATCTCCGTATACATGCCACCGAGGTCACTCGCATAATGCAGCGTGAGCTCAGGATCGGCCGGCAGAGCCTTGGCCAGCGCTTCGGCCTTCAGCGAGACACTGATGCCTTTCTCCAACTCATCAAGCATGCCGTACAGGGGGCCCATGTTGACATAGACGTGGGCCAGGCCGGCATTGTCATGCTTGGCCTCGTACAGCACCACCGCCCTGTCCAGCAGGGCCAGCGCGGGTTTGAACTCGTCCTGCTCGGCAAGAACTACCGCAGCGTCCTGCAATGCGGTCGCAGGCGGCGTGCCCGCCGGACACGCCTGCTCCACCTTCTGAACGAAGTCCTTGGGGTCCTTCTTGAACGAACGCGTCAGCTCCGCGAGGCGTTCCCGCTGCCTGCGGTCCTTGCGATCCTCGGCGCTGCTGCTCATCGGTTCCCTGTTCTTGTCTGTCATGTCTGGTCCTCCTGTGCTGTTCTGCCGCGACTATGCGCGCGGACTGGCCAGCTGATTCGCGGCAAACGCGATCGCGCGCCGCATGTACGCCTCATCGAACCCACTTACAACGGCCGGTGTCTCAAACACCCACAGTGTCAACTCCGGCGTATAGATGCCACTCACGGACTTGATGTGGGTTGCCGTCTTGCCTATTCCCGCATAGCCCAGTCGGCGAGTGCACGCAAACATGCATATCTGACAGCCTGTACAGCGTTCCGCGTCGATGACGGATAGTCTCATTGCTTCTTCTCCTTGCACTGCTGCGTTGTTGGTAGTTACATCCACGTACTCATTAATAGTATACGTCTGCTGTAGCTATTGCATGCACACATATCGACGTACCCGGCATGAACGTGAGTCGTTTCGCCAACTCAGGAATTGCCGAACTGATCGCTTCCACGCTGGAGACTGCTCTCAAAAAACCAACATGGCGATTGAGCGTCAAACAAAGAAAAGCAAACGTCTGTTTCTGGCAAGCCTGTTGCTCTGTGGTTCGCCTGGGGTCCGGTTTGAGTATACTTTCCTTACAGTACGGGGAGGCTAGAATGGAACAGTTTCACGAGACGATGGCGGGAGCCACGGTCACGCGCATGCCGGTCGGCCCCCTGCTGACCAATTGCTACCTGGTACAGTCAGGGACGGAGCTCATGCTCGTGGACCCCGGCATGGTCTGGAACCGGGAACTTGAGGAGGTGGCCACCGTCGTCGAGAGCGCCAACGCTCACCTCCGGTGGATCGTGTGCACTCATGGGCACTTCGATCACGTCTCGGGCGTCGACACGGCGATGAAGCGTTTTCCCGACGCGACGCTACTCATGAACCCGCGAGAGGCTGAACTCGCCAGAGATCCGATGGCGAACTACGCCGCACAGATGGGGTCAACATTCGCCATGCAGGCTGCGTCATCTCCACTGATTGCAGGGCAGGAGCTACCCCTGGGGCTTATCACCTACCGCATTGCGACCATACAGGGGCATACGCCGGCCAGCAGCATCCTCATCGCGGGAGACCACGCGTTCGTCGGCGATACACTGTTTGCCGGCAGCGTTGGGCGCACGCCCAGCCAGGAAGAGTTCGAACAGCTGCTTGCCGGAATACGCGTGACCCTCATGACGCTCCCCCCGGCCACACGCATCTTCCCGGGACACGGCAATCCGACGACCGTAGGCGCCGAACTGGGCGAGAATCCCTGGGTGTAATCAGAACCCGGACCTGGCTCGCAGCTGCGAGCGCGTCTGATCTAGATCGCGGGAAATGCTCGCAAGCGCAATCAGGTAGAAAGGCGTCCAGCACGTCACGGCGCCCGCGACGACCACGAGGAATGCCGTGCCCAGGCTCGCCCGAGAGGCCACAAGCCCAGCCAGAAACGGCGCCAGGGCCGCTCCGGTCGTCTCGACCAGGCCCTGCATCGCAAGAGCGGTGCTCCGAACCTCCGGCAGGCTCACGTCACTGATCGTCGCCCCTATGTTCGGAGCTGCAAACGAAGTCAGGAAGGCTCCGGTCGCCGCCAGCAAGGCAAACAGGACCGGCTGCGTTGTCGCCGTGAGAAGGGCAGCGCACAGCAGAACAGACCCTGGGAGCGTTGCCATGCCTACAAGGAGACGGCCCTGGGGCATCCTCCGGAACATCTTGTCACCGAGCACTCCTCCCAGTGGGAATCCCACACCGAGCCCCAGGACTGTAAGGGCCGCCACTGAGAGCGACGCTGTGCCGGTGTAGCCCCGTTCAGTCTCGAGATACCGAAAGAACCAGAATGTCACGACGTTGATGGGCACAATGGCGAAGAACCCCTGGGCATACAGTGCCACGAGGGTCCTCCGCCGCAGCAGGCTGCGCGCGACCGCCCAGCTAAATCGTGCCGCCACGACCGGCGCCCCTGCAAGCTCCGGCTCTGTCGCTCCCCGTGCGACGTCCTTGACCACAAGCGCGACGAGCATGGCAACGATCAGGCCCGCTCCTCCCGTCACGACGAAGATCCACCTCCAGCCGATGAGCGGAGCGAGGGTCGTCGCCAGGACTGCGCCAAGAACATACCCGCCCGGCATCGCCGTCTTGAGCAGAGCATACACCCTCCCCCGCATGCGTGGCTCGAACGTGTCGGCAAGCAAGCTGTAGACACCGGGCGTACTGGCGTCATCCACACCGGTGGCCGCCCGTGCCACAACGAACCAGCCGAAGGTGGGAGCGAGCGCCGCGAGCCAGGTTGTTGCACCCCAGATAGTCGCAGCAAGTGCAATGAGTCGCGCCCGCGAAAACCGGTCAAAGAGATATCCCCAGACCGGGAAAAGCAGACCGCCGACAATAAGTGCCCCGGAGACTACCGCACCCATCTGCCCCTCATCGATGCTGAAGGAGGCCATGATGGAACTTGTCAGCGGGCCGACGAGCAGCCGGTCTGCCTGATGAAGCAGTGTGAAGAGGACCAGTACTGCCAGTACGGCCCATCTGTTGGAACGACGGTGCCTCATACTCACCTCTCCGGATGTGTCCTCCTAACACTGTACATCAGCTGACGCAGTCTATCAAGCGCACAGGCCCCTCCTCACGAAGGAGCCTGTGCCATGATTCACTGCGCGTACGGTTCTCAGGAAGCCGGATAGGTGATTGTCACCTCGCGCTTCACGGCATCCCACCCAACACTGGCGCCAAGCTGCTCAGCGATGAACCGGAACGGCAGCATTGTACGGCCAGGTGGCAGGATGACTGGCTTGACCTCGGGGTTCTGCGGGTCGATGAGCATGTAGGCACCGTCGACGCGCGCCGTGTTCCTGCCCACCCAAAGCTCGATGACCAGGCTGTCCCGGGTCAGGGTGACCTTGCGCTCCACTGGATCCCAGGCGACGTCCGCCCCAAGCGCCTCTGCGACGTACCGGACAGGACCCAGTGTCCGGCTCTCCAGGATGACGGGCGCCACATCCATCATCATCGACACGCCGTTGACCGTGTAGTTCTTCTTGTCGATGATCAGCTTCATGACGACGGACTGCACTTCGGCAGGTGTTGTGACTGTGAATTCGTTGGACCAGCCGGACTCACCGCCTGCGTTGTATGCTCGTATCCTGTAACCATAGGCAGTTGCTGGTAGGACGGTCTCGTCGGCCCACTTAATCGCGTCCGCTCCGACTGTCTTGACCTGTGCCCAGGCCCCAGTTCCGGTGCGGCGCTCAATCCGGAATCCGTCCTCGTTGGATGCGTTGTCGATCCAGTTCAAATCGACGGACCGGGGGTTGCCCGCTGAGGCCGTCAGAGATGTCGGCGCAAGCGGGGCGGTCACAGGTGCCGCAGGGGTCGTCACAGACGCCTCGTTTGACCATCCAGAGTCTCCCGCGGGGTTACGCGCCTTGACGGCGTACGTATACATGGATGACGGAGCCATACCGACATCCTGCCAGCTCGTCGTGCCGGCCGGCAGATCGGGTGACACCTGGCCAAAGACAATAGCGGTGCCATCTCTGCGATAGACACGGTATGAATCCTCGTTGCTGGCATTGTCCGCCCAGGTCAGGCCGACGGCAGTAGAGGATTGGGCCACAGCAATGAGACTGGTCGGTGTTGCGGGTGGCGTCAGAGCCGCAGACGTCGTCACTGGTGACGATGCCGGTGAGAGTTCCGAGACGTCGTCGTCCCTCACAGCCTGCAGCTTGTAAGAATACGCTGTTCCAGGAAGACAGGTCGTATCTGCGAACGACGTGACGTTCGCCGCGACCGTACTAAGGTCGGCAAACGGGCCAGCCGAGACGCTTCTCAGTATGTGGACGCTCGTAGCATTGGCATCAGGTGCGCCCCACGAGAGGTTCACCGTGGCCGTACCCCCAACCGTCGCCAGGGGCGCAGAGGGTGCCGTCAGCACCCAGGTGTCCAGCGCAAGCGTCTGAGGACTGTATCCCCCTTCACCCCAAGCCCTAACCAAGATGTACCATTTGCCGTACTCGGCATCCACAATTGCCTTCGACCGCTGTGTAGCAGGAAGCATGTCTGGCATGACTGGATCCGTTACGCGCGTCGGCTTTGACCACACATGGAACTGACTGCAGTTGCCGGAATGCGCCCAGGAAACGGTGATGGTTCGTCCCGAGCTGTGCGCAACCTGCTCTGTGGGTACTTCTGGGAACGTCGTGATGGAAAGCATGGGCGACATTGCCGACACATCCCTGTCGCTGCTCTCGGTCCCGGTCTTCCATGCCCGTACGTAGTAATAGTAGTTCTTGTTCGGGTCGAGTCCCGTGTCCACCCAGGAAGTGTCGGTGCGAGGACCCTCATGGACAACGGAGGGGCGCATCAGCGGGTTCACGGTCCTCAGGACCTCGTAGCCGGTCGCAAGCGGATCAAGTCCTGTCCACTTGACGCGGATGTCTCTCGTGCCCTCGACGTGCTGTACAGCAGCCCCAACTGGCACCGTCAGCACCCAGGAGGAGACGGCCGCCGACCACTCGCTTTCCGTCGTCGTGGTCCAGATGAAGGTGACGGTCTCCACTGCCCTCACGCGGTACGTGTTCTGCCCAGCGGACTGGTCCTCGATCGCCAAGGTCGTTACCGGGTAGGCCACCGTTCCAACGTCAAGCCAGATCGGAAAAATACCGCTCCGCTTCTGCACTTCGAAGCTTAGACTGTGGAAGAGTTCGGCCGTGTAGGTGTATTCCCAATCGACGACGACGCTCGACCCCAGCGAGTGGGCCTCGACGGCTCCCGGGACCGACAGCGCCGTGATCCTGGCATCGGCCCAGCAGGCCCAATCCTTGGTGGACGACCCGTTGGCGGAGACACGCAGGACGAACTTCCCCGTCTTGCCCTTAAGCGCGTCCAAGCTGTAGTACCGCGTCTGGATCTTTCCGTCGTAGGTGTCCAGCAATCCGACATTTGCGGTCGTGTTCCCGGCGGGGAAGTAGTACCAGGTCGACGTCCCGTTTTCCATGAAGCGGATGGAGTAGTGAACCCCGTTGGTGCCAGAAGCGCCCGTAAGGAATCCGACACTCAGCGTGAGTGTGGCTCCGTCGGGGACACGTATATCTCTGTATGTTCCTTCAATGGCTCCGTCGTTGACCCATTGAGGGTGCGTTTCCAGCACTCTGTGGCGACTGACGCCATCCTCAAGAGTCGCCGGGCTCACGTACATCGCAAAGCCACGGATGTCGGTGTTTGGACCACCAAATGAGATCGGCACCGCCGTAGTTTGCCATGTCGCAGTCGGCGCGTTTGCAATGAAATCATACACCAGTGTCGTCTGCGTCGTCGCCGCCTCGATTGGAGATGCAGGCGCAAAAAACGGGACACACATGGCCAGGATGAGTAGTGCAACGAACAGTCTTCGACTCATGGCTCCTCCTTGATACTCTTGCTGCCGATTGAGACCCGACGAACTCGTTCCACGAAACCGCGCACTGTATCTATCCCTATGATACGCTGCGCTTGCCCGAGTCAAGGTCGTGCGAGCGCGCAACACCATGTACAAACCGCTCACGCATTGCATGGTTTCGAGACCTGAAACCAGATGACTTCCAGAGTTGACCGGGGAGCCCAGTGTGATACCATGAACGTGCATCGCGACAACATCGCAGGAGGCTGACATGGTGGACGTGTTCATTATCGGTGGTGGACCTGGAGGGTACGTCGCAGCAATCAAGGCGGCTCAGCTGGGTCTGTCGGTCGCGCTGGCGGAAGAGGCCGACATGGGCGGTACGTGCACCAACTGGGGCTGCATCCCCACCAAGACGATGCTTGCCAGCAGCAAGCTGCTGACGCGCATGCGGGAGGCCCGCAAGTTCGGACTGACGGCCGAGGGCGTCGGAGCCGACTTCGGCGCCATCATGACGCGCAAGGACCAGGTCGTCGTGCGCCTGCGTAAGGGAATCGAATACCTGATGAAGAAGAACAACATCCAAGTCTATGCCAGCCGGGCGACCCTGCACGATGCGACACACGTCTGTATCGGCGCGACCGGTGAAGTTGTCGAAGCGAAAAACGTCATCATCGCGACCGGCAGCTCCCCCATCAGGTTTCCTCCCTTCACCGATCCGGGCATCTGGACCAGTGATGACGTCTTCCGCAACAGGGAGCAGCCGAAGGAACTCGTTGTTATCGGGGGCGGCGTTATCGGCGTCGAGATGGCGACATTCTTCAGCGCCGTCGGGACGAAGGTCACGATCGTCGAGCTGATGCCACATATCCTGCCTGCCGAGGATGAGGACGTGGCCCTGGCCCTCACTGCCACCCTCAAGAAGCGAGGCATCACGATCATCACCGGGGCGAAGACCCAGTCGGTCACCCCTGCGGATGCCGGTTACACCCTGATACTCGACGTGAACGGCAGCACACAGGAAGTCCACGGCGACCACGTTCTACTGTCCATCGGACGCCGTTCGAATGTCGGCCCCGAACTCGAGCCGCTGGGCGTAACACTCTCGAAGAAGGGGATCGTCGTCGACGATCACATGCACACCAGTGTCCCCGGCGTGTACGCTGTCGGTGACGTAAAGGGGACCTACATGCTGGCACACGTCGCCGAGAAAGAAGGGGTCGTCGCGGCCGAGAACATCGCCGGGCACGACGCTCACATGGTCTACACGGCTGTCCCTTCGGTCATCTTCACCGACCCGGAGATCAGTGTGGTGGGCAAGAGGGAATACGAGCTCAAGGCAGAAGGGATCCCCTACAAGGCGGGGACATTCCCCGTCAGCGCCAGCGGCAAGGCGCGGACGATGGAAGAAAGCATCGGCTTCGCCAAGGTCCTGGCACATGCCGAAACCCACGAGGTCCTGGGAATCTCCCTCTACTGCGCCGAAGCCACCGACCTGGTCATGGAATCGGTCCTGGCCGTACAGTTCGGCATGACGGCGGAACAGCTGCTACAAGCGATTCACCCGCATCCGACGATGACTGAGATGATCATGGAGGCCGCCGAAGGTTCGATCGGACTACCCCTGCAATTGTGAATATCATTAGTGCCTGACCCCAAAGGGATTCACAATTGAGGACCGGCCGTCGCTTGGGCACGCCGCGCATCGTGGATGAGTCGCAGGACGGCCTTCTCCTCCTCCACCGATCGCTCCCCGGCGAAGAGGGCGTCATAGACGCGCCAGACAAGGCCTTCAACACCGGGAGACGGCGCCGCACGGTGCACCAGCTCCAGAAGCGTCTCGCCGGGGCGCCGCCGTTCTCCGACGAGGTCCTCCAGCGCTGAAGCGAGCCGGCCACGCCTGTCCTCCGACCGGCGGCGCAGGAACAGAACTGCCAGGGCGGCAGCCGCACATAGGCCCGCAATGACGCGCCAGTCACGCGCCAAACGTGACACTGTCGTCCGGAAGGACTCGAACGCCCCGGCGACGGCACGGCCACTGCCAGTGAGAAACTGGCTGAGACTGTTGGCCGTCTGCACCTGCCTGGCCAGGTCGTACGTGACGACGTTCCGGTACCAGGCCATGCGAATATTGTCGAGGACATTTGTCATCAGCGACACCTGCTGGAAGGAGCTGGGCGTCGGGTCGTAGCGAACCCAGAGGTTCCCATCCAGGACCTCGACCCACGTGTGTGCGTCCTTGGCCCGAACAATGAGATACCCCGAGGCGTTGTTCCACTCTGTGGCTACGAAACCGGACACCAGGCGGGCGTGAACGCCCTCGGCACGCAGCAACAACACCATGGACGTCGCGAAGTGCTCGCAGTACCCGGTGCGCCGGTTCACCACGAAGTCCTCCACCGAAGACGCCGTCGGGTTCAGTGAGTAGTCATAGTTGGCCAGGAGATAGTCGCGAGTCGCTCGCGCCTTGTCTCTGACTGTCAGACCCTGCACGATACGTGAGGCAACGTCCCTGAATGCCTGCGAAAGCTCAGGGACCTGAAGGTACCTTCCCAGCAATGTCGGCCGTCGAGCCACGACACTGTCTACAGGGACCGTGTCTCGATCCAGCGACGAGACATCGTACCGGATCGTCTTGTAGTACGGCGCATCCGTGAACAGGCTCCCCTCCGTGTCGCGCCGAAGGTACTGAAACTGCCCTCGCACTCCGGTCACATGTTCCAGTCCGAAGACGACGTCCGTCCCAGTCGGCTCGAGGTACACGGTCGTCAGCGTATCGGGTTGCTGCTCGCTCACCACAAACGAATCAATCCCGGAGGACGCATACAGGGACTCAGGGCGACCAGCGGCGACCAGCCATTGCCTGCCATTGAAGGTCGTGTAGCGCATGCCCGAGATGTAAGCAGGCAGGGGCAACCGGGGACCACCCTTCCGGGGCTCGACACGCATGACGACGGTATTGTCCTGCTGAACTTCTCCAGGGGTGATCGTGACGTCCTTGGAGAAACCTGTCGTCTGGGTCGCCAGCGCAGGACTGCCCTTGATATAGCCCAGTGTCCACCGCGGAAGGGCAAAGAACACGCCAAATGCAAACACAAACGACACGAGCGCAGACACGACGATGACACCATAAAATCCCCAGCCGATGTGCGGGACCCTGCCTTCAAACTGGGCCATGATCAGCAGGACGGTCGCAATCAGGAACTCGGTGAGCAGCAGAAGCCCGAATGCCGCTGAGATGGACCCGGCGGCAGACAGGACAGTAACAAAAACGCCGATGAGCACCAGTCCCTGATAGTCGCGGGTATTTTCTGTCAGAACGAATCGGCACGTCATTGCTGCCAGCATCGCCTGCGCAAGGAGAGCGAAGAGCTGGGTCCCCAGGACCACGAGGACGAGGAACCAGACGAGGGGGAGTGCTTCGAGAGAGCGCCGTCCCCAGCGCCCCTGAACGTGCCCGGCCAGGAGCAGGGCCACGAGGAATGCGATGGCATACAGAGCATACCAGGACTCGACGATGGACAGAAACCCGCACGCCGTGAGACCGAGCAGGAACGCCAGCATGCGCCGGATGTCCAGCGAACTCTTCACGGAGCACCACTCACAAAGGTGATGGCTTCGTGCGTGAAACTGTGGAGAGGTCCGGAATGGGGAGGGTCCTCCGTGAGTTCCGCCAGAGCCAGCAGCTCCATTGCCTGCTGCCACACCCTGCGCTCACGTCCGACCAGAAACGATCCGGGAAGAGCAAGCGCGACGGCCTCTCCCGACTCGAAGACCGACGTCAGACCACTCGCGATCTTCGAGACGCCGAGTTCAAACGCCTGGCTGTCAGGCCACGCACCCCTTGCCGTGTCGAGGTAGAAGACCGTCTCCTGTTGATACCTGGCTTCCTGTTCCACAACGTAGGGGTCGCCCCTCCGCGCCGACACCTTCCAGTCGATGTGGCGGGAATCGTCGCCCTCGTGGTACCTGCGCAGAGAGAAGAAATCCCCGTCGCCACCTGCCCTCGCTCTCTCGAGGCGGTGTTCGCCCTGTTCATCCTGCTGCCGCAAGAGGACGGGATGGATCTGTGGGTAGACAACCAGCTCCCCACCAACAATCACGTCCCTGCGCATCTCGACGATACCGAAGGGGAACGTCGACGCAATGTCCGCCCACAGTCCCGTCACGCGCCCTCGCGTGGGCAGGGTAAGGGTGAGTGGAAGTTCCAGGGCAGAACGAGCGTCCACGAAGGGAACGCTCAACGAAACAGTGTCTCCACGCTCCCGGACGGCGATGCGTGCGAAGAACAGCGGGAACGAACCAGTATTGCGAACCCTGATGCCGAGAAGTGCCGGACGGCCAGCATAGACCTCGTCTGCTGCGTCAAGCGAGATGTCGAGACGGCGAAGGTTCGCGACCGACAGCAGTCCCGAAAAGATAAGCGCAGAAAGGAGTGCGCTGAAGATGAGATACAGAAGGTTGTTGCCCGAGTTGATGGCGACCGCCCCGATGCCGATGATGGCAAGGAAGAACAACAGGCCACTGCGGGTCAGCCGTTCGGCTCGGTGGGACTTCCTGTACCGCAGCTCGACCAGATTCATCGCGATTGAAGCATGGAGCCACGCCCGTCAGGCAGGAGCGAGTACCTGCTCGAAGACGCGGTCGATATCGGCGCGCGATGCCCCTTTTCGACTGCCACGACGCAGGATGCGGTGAGCTGCTACGTATGGAGCCATCGTCTTGACGTCGTCAGGGACGACGAACGTGCGACCCTGCAGCAGCGCCCATGCGCGAACTGCCTTGAGCAGATCGATAGCGCCCCGCGGGCTGACGCCAACCTCGAACAGCGTCTCGGAACGGGTCGCGCGCGCAAACGCGAGGAGGTAGTCCAGCACCGCTGGTGCCACCGTCACGTTGTCGACCGCATCCTGTGCGTCCAGCACCTGCTGGACTGAGGCTACCGGCTGCAGATGGATGGAATGCTGGCGTACGGGGCGCTCGGTCAGGATCCTGCGCTCCGCGTCGACGTCCGGGTATCCAATACCCATGCACAGCTGGAAGCGGTCCAGTTCGCTCTCGGGCAGAGGGTACGTCCCCGTATACTCGATAGGATTCTGTGTGGCGATGACGAAGAACGGGTCTGGCAGCTCCCATGTCGCCCCGTCGATACTGATGCGCCGATCGTTCATGGCCTCCAGAAGCGCAGATTGGGTCTTGGGGCTGGCCCTGTTGATCTCGTCGGCCATAACGACGTTCGCGAAGATGGGGCCGCGCCGGAACCGGAACTCCCCGGTAGCAGCCTCATAGACGTTGACGCCAAGGATATCGGCGGGCAGGAGGTCGGACGTGAACTGGATTCGGCTATAGGACGCTCCGATGGATTGCCCCAGTGCTTGCGCCAGCGTCGACTTGCCGACACCCGGCACGTCCTGCAGCAACAAATGTCCACCCGCGATCATTGGAACCAGGGCCAGCAGGACCTGTTCATGCTTGCCACGCAGCACGGTCTCGACGCTGGCCGCTATCGCGGTCACCATATCCGTCGCTGCCTGCAGTCTGTCTGTCTTCCCGCTCATATCAGCTCCCCTCGTCCATGTGTTCCCAACATCAGGGCTACTTCTACCTGCAGCAGTCATCCGTTCACGACCGGTCCCGGCGCGGTGACAGCGTTCATTTCCCCTGACACCAAGGACCAACCCGCCCGCGCCATCTCTTCGACAATGGACCAGCCAGGCCCCCGCCACACCAGATGGCGCCAAGGTGACCGCAAGGATCACACGGCACAAGGGCGACGCCAACCATCGATATGTGCTGGAGCGTACGCCGAAGCATCTCGGCTCCGTATCCGGCAATGAACGTCCCAAGCATCATCACACCTCTCTGGCTTAGGTTATACGACAATTGGGAAAGAACTGCAAACCATTGAGCAGAGGCGCCATCACAGCAACCGGCCTGATGCCTCTCGCCTTTTCGGAATATACTGTAACGAACTCATTCACCGGGAAACCAAGAGGAACGCATGAATACGATCTGCAGAAGAGAAGAGCTCGGACGCAACGTCGTCCGCTATGTCGTCGACGCGCCACTGGTTGCGATGCACAGGAAGCCTGGACAGTTTGTCATCATCCGCGTGACGGACCACGGTGAGCGGATTCCGCTGACGATTGCCGATGCAAACCCCGAGATGGGGACCATTTCCCTGATCGTCCAGTCCGTCGGCAAGACCACGCGTGAGATGGCCATGCTCAGACCCGGGAATGCCATCCACGACATTGTTGGCCCACTGGGCAAACCAACGCATATCCAGCGGTTCGGGACCGTGCTGTGCGTTGGCGGCGGCATCGGGACAGCTCCTCTCTACCCTATCGCGAAGGGCATGAAAGAAGCCCACAACCGTGTCATCACGGTCCTCGGAGCCAGGACGCACGACCTGCTCATTCTCGAAGACGACCTGCGCGCTGTGAGCGATGAGCTCATCGTCACCACCGACGACGGGTCGTATGGCACCAAGGGACTCGTGACCGACGCGATCCGCTCTCTCGTGAACGGCGGGACGCACATCGACCAGGCTGTCGTCATCGGCCCCCCTCTCATGATGAAGTTCACGTCTCTGCTCACCAAGGAACTCGGCATCCCCACGATGGCCTCCCTGAACCCCATCATGATCGACGGGACCGGCATGTGCGGCGGATGTCGTGTCACGGTGGGCGGCGAGATGAAGTTCGCCTGCGTGGACGGCCCAGAGTTCGATGCACACAAGGTAGACTGGGACAGCATGATCCGTCGTCTCGGGACCTACCACACAGCGGAGCAGGAGGCAGCTGAACGCTATGACCACGAATGCCGCGTCGGCCTGGACGCCGGGGAGGCCCGATGAACGCTGCCGATCGACTGAAGCTGCCGCCTGTCGTCATGCCCGAGCAGGACCCCGCCGAACGCGTCCACAACGTCCGCGAGGTGCCACTGGGGTTCACCCCCGCAATGGCGTTGCAGGAAGCGCAGCGCTGCCTTCATTGCACCAGCCAGCCCTGTGTCGAGGGTTGCCCCGTCGGCGTGCGCATCCCCGACTTCATTCAGGCCATCGAGTCCGGCGACTACATCGCCGGGATCGGAATCATCAAGCAGACCAACCTGCTGCCTGCCGTCTGTGGGCGCGTCTGCCCCCAGGAAGAGCAGTGTCAGAAGAGCTGCACCGTAGGCAAGGCGCACCGGGATGTCGGAAAGGCTGTGCAGATCGGCAAGCTGGAACGATTCCTGGCCGACTGGGAACGAGAGAACAACGCAGCAATCATCCCTCAGATTCCACCCTCGACCGGCAAGCGCGTAGCCGTCATCGGCAGCGGTCCCGCAGGCCTCACCGTAGCCGGCGACCTCATCAAGCTGGGTCACGCTGTCACCGTGTTCGAAGCGCTGCACATGCCGGGAGGCGTCCTGGGATATGGCATTCCCGAGTTCCGTCTGCCCAAGAAGATCGTCTATGCGGAGGTTGCCTACCTGACCAGACTCGGCGTCGATTTCCACTACAACACGGTCATCGGTAAGTCCCTCACGGTCGACGAGGTGCGCAGGGACTACGACGCCGTGTTCATCGGAAGTGGCGCCGGGCTTCCCAATTTCCTGGGCATCCCGGGCGAGAGTCTGCTTGGCGTGTACTCCGCCAACGAGTATCTGACGCGCGCCAACCTCATGCACGCCTACGACGAGAACTCCGACACCCCCATCCTGCACGGCAAATCAGTGGCGGTCCTGGGCGGCGGCAATGTCGCCATGGACTCGGCCCGGACGGCACTGCGGCTGGGAGCCCTAAGGGCCATGGTCATCTATCGACGCTCGGAGGAGGAAATGCCCGCCCGCAAAGAGGAATATCACCATGCGATCCAGGAGGGAATCGAGTTCCATTTCCTCCAGAACCCCCTGGAGATCCTCGGCAATAGTGAGGGATGGGTCACCGGCCTGACTCTGCAGAAGATGCAGCTCGGGGAACTGGACGCATCCGGTCGCAGGCGGCCGCTGCCGATTGCCGGCCAGATCGGCAATATCCCTGCGGACGTCGTCGTCGTGGCGATCGGCAACAACCCCAACCCGCTGATCCCCGCCGCTCTCCCGAGTCTGCAGATGAACAGGCACGGGGGCATCATCACTGACGAAGAAACCATGGAGACGTCGGTCCCGGGAGTCTTTGCAGGTGGCGACATCGTGCTGGGCGCTGCGACAGTCATCTTGGCCATGGGCCAGGGCCGCAAGGCCGCACGTGCCATCCACACCTTGCTCACGAGAACCACCGAGACGGCCAGGGGCTAGACCAGACATACGGGAAGCATTTGCGGGCCGGAGGACGTGTTCCGGCCCTTTTCGCTGTCCTTGTACTACACTCATCCAGGGCTATCATGCCTGGTGTGCCCGCGCAGCGCGAGTGAGCTGTCGTCGGGGAGGAGGAGAACGCGATGGACAGACTGAAACGATTCATGACGGAGAACTGGTGGAGATACCTGGTGAACGTCGTTCTCGCCGGTGGTGTCTACTGGTCCTCGACCTGGTACGGCATGACCAACCACGCGACGGCCAACGTCCACATCCTGCAGACAGCCTTCGATCGGTGGGTTCCGGTCATCCCGCAATTCATCGTCCCGTACAACTGGCTGGAACCTGTCCTCTACTTCTGTCTCCTGTTCTTCTTCGTCTTCCATCCGAAGATCTTCACGGCATTCGGCGTCGCCTTCATCGCCATCCAGGCTATCAGCAACGGTGTCTACATCGTGTTCCAGACGTATGTGCCCCGTCCCACCAACCTGGTCGCGGGCAGCAGCAGATACGTCGACGCTCTGCTGGCGAAGTATGCCAGCGACAACCCTTACAACTGCTTCCCATCGCTGCATTGCGGCCTGTCTGCTCTTGCCGCCAGCTTCTGGTGGGTCAAGAGGAGCTACCGTCCCGTCGCTTGCCTGATGACGGTGTTTGCCGTGGTCACGGTCATCGCCACTCAGGTCCTCAAGCAGCACGTCATCGCGGACGCGATCGGCAGTCTGCTGGCCGTTGCACTGTACCTTCTGGCCTATCGTATCTTCAACCTGAAAACGGAAGCTTGAGCCTCAGGTTTCCTGGAGCAAAGCGGCCCGGCGACAAAACACATCGTCGGGCCGTCAGTCTGCTCTGCAAGCTAGTCTTTCACCGCTCCAGCGCTGTTGCGAGAATCAGCCGGTCAGTCGATCCATGACGGCATCACCTGCATTCCTCCATCTTGCATTCCTGCCTGTCTCGCAGACAATGAATAGAGAGGATTTTCTCCGGGAGGCGCCACATGGCAGACGACGCGTTGTTCGACAGCATGGCTGATACTTACGATAGCTGGTACATGACACCCCTGGGCGCCTATGAAGATGAGCTCGAAAGCGCTCTGGTCTTCAAGCATGTGGGCGTCGTGCGGGGCAAGACCGTCCTGGACGTGGGATGCGGCACCGGACTGTACAGTATTCGGTTGTCCGAAGGCGGCGCCGACGTCACTGCCGTAGACATCTCCCCCAAGATGATCGAGATAGCGCGCCGCAAGGCCCAGGACCGTGGCCAGTACATCTGGTACGATCAGGCTGACATGCTCAAGCTCCCCTACGAAAACAGGACCTTCGACATGGTTGTGTCGATTACCGCGCTCGAGTTTGCCGCGGACCCACTGATGGCTCTCATGGAAATGGCCCGGGTACTACGACCGGGGGGCAAGCTGGTCGTCGGCGTCCTCAACAACGATTCTCCATGGGCCGATGCTCGCCGTGAACACGCCAAACGTGAAGAGTCTATCTACGGGGCGGCCCATTTCTTCTCGTCGTCCGACCTGCGCTTGCTGATCCACCGCACGGGCACTTTTGGGGCCCTGACGATGGAAAGCTGCATCCACACACTTCCCGACGAGGACGCGTTCCTGGACAGCACCGCCTCGCGACGGGAGTTCTTCGGCCGCATGTTCAGGCCGCTGACCGGTGCGTTCCTGGTTGGCACGGCGCGCAAGCGCTAAGGTCCCAGGGAGAAGCCGATGCTTGTCCGTGAATACATGACGCACGACCTCGTGACCATCGAGCCCGAGGCACGGTTGTCCGACGCTCTCAACATAATGCGCGCGCGCAACGTTCACCGTCTTCCTGTCGTCGAAGACGACTTGTTGGTCGGCATCGTCTCCGAGAAGGACCTGCTGTATGCCCTGCCCTCCGTCGACCGACCCATCAGCTGGGTCGAAGCCAGCGCCAAGGCTGCTGCCCTGCCTATACGCCAGGTCATGCACCAGGACGTGGTCACGGTCTGTCCTGACTGTCCCATCGAGATTGCTGCTGCGACCATGGCTGACCACAACATCGGCGCGTTGCCCGTCGTGAGTCCTTCGGAGTCGCACACCCTTGTAGGGATCATCACCGAAACGGACATCTTCAAGCTGTTCGTCGAAATGCTGGGTTCACGCGCACCGGGTGTCCGCGCATCTCTTGAGATAGACAACCGCAAGGGTGCTCTCGCCTCGCTGTTTAACCGCATCGTCGAAGCGGGTGGGGGCGTTACGACCGTGTCATCGTTCCCTGCCGCATCACCACATCGTCTCCGGATTATCCTCAAGGTGGCAGATGTAGACCAGAACGCGATGCGCGGTCTCCTCAAGCCCGAGGAGACAGTGATCGACCTGCGCGAAATCCAGGGAGCCCGCTGACCCCAAATAACGCTATGACGCCTACAGCCGGCCGGAAACAAGGAGTGTCCTGGATGAGAAGACTTATGACGATCATGGCCTTCGCCGGAGGCCTGTTGGGACTAGGCAACTACGTCTGGGACGGACGGACCATGGCGCCCGGTGGGCGCAACCTCTATGTTCCCAGCAATATCGCATCAGTACTGCTGCTGGCTATTGCGGGTTCCGTAGCTGCGACCATGCTGCTGCGCGACCACGGCCGAATGACTGAGGAAGAACGCAAGGAGTACCGGGCAACGCTCGCCCTTTCCATAGCCGCACTGGCTATCCTGAGCTCCTGGATCCTGTTCCGCGCCGTCAGAACCACCTGACGCATATTCGATCGTGTTCCTGCGGGGCCGATGCCGCCTGCAGTCGGCGACCCGGGCACGAGAACGTGCCAGCTGCATCGCTGACCTCATCTTGTCAGAGAGAATCCACGAGTTCAGCGATCTTGCCCGCCGCCTTCAACCCATGTCCGGTAAACGCTGTGACAATAATCTCGCCGGGCGCTGCGGTGCGGGCATACCTGCGCGCGCCCGCGATCACCGCGGCGGACGTCGGTTCGATGAACCAGCCGCCTCGACAACAATCTCGGAGACTGGCGACGATCTCCCGTTCAGCAACGGCCACGAACGATCCGCCGGTGGCACGCACCGCCGCCAGCACCTGCGAACCACGCGTCGGGGTCGCAATGGCGATGCCCTCGGCAGTCGTGTGGCTCGCATGGATTGCGACGGGTTCATCCAGGCCCTCCGCGAACGCGCCAGAAAGAGGCGCGCATGCCGCAGTCTGTACGGCGATGATGCGTGGCACATGACTCACGATTCCCGCCCGCGTGAGCTCCGTGAACCCCAGGTACGCCCCAAGCAGCAAGGTGCCGTTACCCGCGGGCAGCACCAGGGTATCGGGGGTCGTCCAGCCGAGCTGTTCCGCGACCTCATACGCAAACGTCTTCGTCCCCTGCAGAAACCACGGACTGTACACATGGCTGGCGTACACACACGTCGCGGCCGCCTCAAGCGCCGCGCGCGCTGTGTCTTCGCGCGTTCCGGGGATACGGTGCAGCGTCGCACCATATGCCTCGATCTGCGCCGTCTTGGCGGGGGAGGTATCCTCGGGTACGTAGATATCGCAGGCGATACCGGCACGGGCGGCATACGCGGCCACCGCGCAGCCCGCGTTGCCCGAGGAATCCTCGACGACACGCTCCACACCGAGCTCGCGCAGGTGCGTCATGAGGACTGCCGCGCCCCGGTCCTTGAACGAGCCAGTCGGAAAGAGCTGTTCCTGCTTGATCAGCAGCGCGCTCCCGTCGAATAGTACGGACAGCAGAGGCGTCCAGCCCTCCCCCATCGTCACGACGTCGTCGCCGACAGGCAGTGCCTCGCGGTAGCGCCACTGATCATATGGTCGTCCAGCCGTCATGCTGGGCCGGAAGGACGGCTCGAACCGCACGTCGAGCATGCCTTCACAATCGCAGCGCAGGCGTCTTCCATCATCGTCGTAGTCACGGCCGCACCGGGCGCAGCACAGAGAGGAGCTCATCGTCCCTCCGGCAGCACGTCGAAATCGGTACCGGCATCCGTGGCAAGGACATCTGCCATGGCAGGGCCGAATCGTGCGGCAAAGGTCTCCAGCACCGCCTGTGAGACAGCGACACCGGCAGAACCCAGCTCCCGCTGCAGCACTGCGCTCATCGTGGCATAGAGGTGCGCGGTGTGGTAGCTCCATGGGAGCATCCACTCCCCCTGAGCACGCTGTGTCTCTTCGTGGCCCAGCAGCAGCGCATGGTGTTCAGCACTAAAGGCTTCTCTGGTCTTCGCGTCGCGCACTCGTACCTCCTGGAGTACCACGGAAATGGGTCCCTGCCTCTGAAGTGTATCGGGACAGCCCCGCCAGGCAAGCCCAGGCATGCATGCTTCCGCGTCTGTTCTGCTATCATGTCTGCATGAGAAAACAGGTGTCGTTCCTGGCCAGTCGCGCACGCCTCTGGCTGCAGAACCCCGTGCCCTTCGCCGTGCTGGTGGGTGCAGCCCTGCTATACGTCGGCGCCCTCGTCTCGGGACTGGCGGAGGAGGTGCTCGACACGGAAAGTATCGTGCTGGCCGACGGATGGCTCGTGCACTGGCTTGCCGCACACCGTACGCCGGCCGGCATCGGTTTCTTCGAGGCCGTCACCTTCGTTGGAAACTGGCAGGTAGTCGTCATCGTGCTGATCGGCGCGGTCGTCTTCCTGTGGAACCGAAGGCGTCGCTCGGCGTTGTCGATCATTGTTGCCACCGCCGGGTCACAGCTTGTCGTTTCGCTCGGCAAGGCCGGTTTCGGCAGGCCGCGGCCCCCAGCCGTACTCGCGGTCGTCACCCCCCTGGATGCGAGCTTTCCGTCCGGACACGCCAGCATCTCGGTAGCCCTCTACGCACTCGGCTTCTATCTACTGTTCCGCGCCACGCGCTCGCCCAGACTCAAGAGGCTCTGGCTGGCCCTTGCATTTCTCTTCCCTCTGCTCATCGGGTTCAGCCGCCTGTACCTTGGCGCGCACTATCTGTCGGACATCCTCGCGGGGTGGAGTATCGGGGTATGGTGGTCTATTCTCGTCGTGGGCGTGCCCGCTTTCGCCCGCAGGCGCCGAGATGCGAAACGTCAGGCAGCGGACTTGAGGTCGCGCCCGAACACTGCGAAGTAGATCGTGCCGGCAGCCCCGAAGGCTGCGGCGGTGAAGAAGTTCACTCCCGGTCCCCTATTCCACAACCAGGCGGCACCAAAGGCTGCGACCGAGACGATGACGTCCCGGAGGAGATAGTACGTCCCAAACGTCGACGCCTTGGCGTTCTCCGGTGCAAGGTCCATGATCAGTGCCTTGCGCGTCGGCTCTCCGTATTCCTTGAGGCCGCGCAGGACGAAAGCACCACACAGCGCAGGGAATGACCGGCTGAAGTACAGCACAATCGGGAATGCGGTGAAGAAGACAAACGTCGTCAGGACAAACGGCTTCTTGCTGTTGCGGTCCGCCAGGATTGCGATGGGGATATAGACGAGCATCGCGGTTATCATCTCGATCGTCGTCAGGACGCCGAATTGCAAGGGCGTCATACCGTTCCGGTCCACGACCCACAGGACGACGAACGCATAGGGAATCTGTTCGGAGAACCGGATGAGGATATCCGAAATAAGCAGGTTGCGCAGATCTGGGGTAATGAAATGGATAGAGTCCTTGAGGCGAACAGCACGGTCCTTCTTGCCGGCATCCGGGTCTTCCTTGATGAAGAAGACCTCCAGCAGGATGGCTACGGCCCCCAGCAGCAGGGCGACCCCGAACGAGATACGGACACCCTTGATGCGTCCGAACACCTGGATGAGCGCGCCACCGACGACCGGCCCCAACGCCATGGGGATGCGCCGTGTCAGTGAGTGGAGGCTGACGCCCATTGTGCGCTTGTCCTTTGGGACGGCCTTGCTGACCAGCGACATGATCGCCGGCAGAGAGATCGCTGTCCAGGAGATGAAGAAGACGGCACCGACGAGGACCGCCCACCACGTGGGAACGAGGATGACGATCACATATCCTGCCATCGCGACGAGGTTGAACACGATGAGTGCTTTCTTGTAGCCCAGCAGGTCGCTGAGATATCCCCCCGGAAAGCTGTAGAGAGCCGACAGCAGGTTGTCCATGCCGTTCAGCGAGCCGACCGCCCATGTCGTGCCGCCTACGGCCATGAGGTACAGTGGCAGGAACCGCTCGGCCATCTTCTCGCCCATGCCCACCAGGACAACCATGGCAAGCAGGGCAATCATGCTGGAGTTCAGGGCGAAGAAGCTGCGGATAGCGCCAGGAATGCGACGGCGCGGCACGCTGTCCTGATTCATCTCTTGGACAGGAGTCGTGCCGCGCCGTTCACGTGCTTTTCCCCGCTAGCTAGGGCCGTACGAACGCGGCGTGTCCGGCGTACGAGGCCTGGTCGCCCAGCTGTTCTTCGATGCGCATGAGCTGATTGTACTTCTCGACACGTTCGCCACGGCAGGGCGCACCCGTTTTCAGGTGACCTGTGCCCATACCGACGGTCAGGTCGGCGATGAAGCTGTCGACGGTCTCGCCACTGCGGTGGGACACCATGGCTCCCCATCCGGCCTTGCGCGCCATCATGATGGCCGCGAAAGTCTCGGTCAGCGTGCCGATCTGGTTCAGCTTGATGAGGACAGCGTTGGCAGCGTTCTCGTCGATGCCGCGCTGGATGCGTTCGACATTGGTGACAAACAGGTCGTCGCCGACCAGCTCGATCTTCTGCCCGATGGTCTGGTTCAGCAGCTTCCAACCGTCCCAATCGTCTTCGGCCAGACCGTCCTCGAGGACGACGAGTGGATACTTCTCCACCCAGTCGGCATACATGGCAACCATTTCGGCAGACGTGGCCTTGCGACCCTCGGTACGCAGGTTGTAAAGGCCGTCTTCATAGAAACCACTGGAGGCTGGGTCGAGGGCGATGGCGATCTGCTCGCCCGGCTTGTACCCGGCTTTCTCGATGGCCTTGATGATCAGCTCAATGGCGTCAGCGTTGCGCTTGAGCGCCGGAGCAAATCCACCTTCGTCACCGACGCCGGTGGTGTAGCCCGCGCTCTTGAGAACGCTCTGGAGCGTATGATACGTTTCGCTTGCCCAGCGCACAGCCTCCCGGAACGTTGGTGCGCCCACCGGGGCAATCATGAATTCCTGCAGGTCGGTTCCCTGCCAGTTGGCGTGGACGCCGCCGTTCATGATGTTGAACATGGGGACCGGCAGCATTGTCGCGGTCACGCCGCCAATGTACCGGTACAACGGAAGGTCACAGGCCTGTGCCGCAACCCGTGCGGTTGCCAGGCTGACGCCCAGAATGGCGTTGGCGCCCAGTCTGTTCTTGTGCGGAGTGCCGTCCAGCTCGATCATCGCATGGTCGATACTGGCCTGGTCGGTAGCATCTTTGCCCATAACAGCGGGCGCAATCTCCTTGTTCACATGTTCTACGGCCTTCAGGACACCCTTTCCGCCATAGCGGGCCTTGTCACCGTCACGCAGTTCCAGAGCTTCATGAATACCGGTCGACGCACCAGATGGAACGCCCGCCCGTGCCATGATGCCGGATGCAAGGGTGACCTCTACTTCGACCGTCGGATTGCCACGCGAATCAAGGATCTCTCGTGCCAGTACACTCTTGATAGCTGTTGTCATTGTTGTTCCTCCTGGTACAGGGTAATGGACACTATAGTATTGTTCAGCCAATCAGTATTTCCAGTGTGAGCGATGTGTGAGTTCATCATGACGGTCTGCTGGTCGTCTCCTTCAGCTCATCATTGCCGACGAACCGGCTGATCAACCATGGACAGGCGACCCTGTCCACATACACAAGCGCGCGTTACCCACTTCCTATGAGCCTCCCGGATGACGGACTCTCCGCAAACGTTACAGTTTGTCCTGAACGGTCATTCGGTCAACTGGTCGGCTTGTGGCCTGCCATCGGCGCGCAGGCCCTCGCTTGCCACCAGCGCAATCGACGACGCCGTCAGGACTAGCGCCACCGCCATCGCCCACGTAAACGGACTGCGGAAGATGACCAGCGACAGCAGGGCTCCGGCCAAGGGACCCACGGCAAAGAAGGCTCCCGTGCGGGCCGCGCCCATAGCCTTGAGCGAAAGGATGAACAGCACAAGAGAAACCCCATACGAGATGCAGCCGACGCCAAGCCCGGCCAGGAGGTTGGTCGGGGCAGGCAAGCTTCCTCTGGTCACCCACGAGAGTCCCAGAGAGAAGAGTCCCGCCGCCAGTCCCTTGACACTGACCAGGACAAGGGGATCGCAGCGGGACAGCCGCGCGGACACGTTGTTATCGACGCCCCACGCAATGGCAGCGCCCACGATCAGCAGCGGTCCGACCATGCTGGACATCTCGCCCGCCGTGACCCCGGTGAGCAGGACACCGGTCGTCGTCATCAGTACGACCGCCCCCCACACCGCCCCCGAAACACGTTCCCTGAAGAACATCCATGCAATGAGCGCCGTGGTCACGCCCTCGAGGTTCAGGAGAAGCGATGCTGTGAACCCCGACGCAGCACGTACGCCGAACATCAGGAGGACGGGTGCCAAGACTCCACCGACGGCGATCATCGTGAGCACGTACGGCGCGTCCAAGCGCCGGAGTGGTTCGCTCTGCAGTCCACGCGTCACCCCAAGCAGACGACCCACGGACACGGCCACGAATGCTCCAAGGTAGAGGACACCGGCGAGCGCGATCGGATCCATACCGGCGACGATGAGCTTCGACAGGGGGGCACTGAGCCCGAACAGGACTCCCGCTCCCAGCGCAAGTGGAATGCCCCGGCGGACGTTCACCCCTCCACAGTCTCCCACGCCAGTGAACGCCGCTCGTCATCGCGCCCCACGACGAGGACGGCTGCCGCCGTCAGTCCGAGCGCAGCAACGACGACCCAGGTGACAGGCGTTCTGAACAGCACGAGCGACAGCAGGGCGCCGGCCAGCGGCCCAACACCTGCGAAAGCGGCTGTCCGTGCCGCCCCCATGGTCCGCAGGGACACGAAGTAGAGCAGCAGGCCGACTCCGTTGGACACGGATCCCAGCAGTACTCCCAACAAGAGATCGCGCACCGGCGGAAGGCCGCCCATGCGGAAGGCGCCCACCAGCGTAAGGATCACTGCGGCCGGCAGGCATTCGATGAGCGTGACCAGCAGAGGGTCACGCGACGACAGTGTCGTCACGACATTCGTCTCAATCCCCCATGCGGCACAGGAGCCGAGAATGAGCATTGCCCCCGCGACAGGTGCCAATCCTTCACCGCCCGTACCGGTGACCAGGATGCCGGTGAGCGTCATGCACAGGACGGCAAGCCAGATTGACGGAGAAACGCGCTCGCCGAAGAATGTTAGTGCGATGAGTGCTGTGGCAACCGCCTCCATGTTCAGCATGAGCGAAGCAGCAAATCCGCTGGACATACGAATTCCATACATGAGGAGGACAGGCGCTGCGATCGTACCGGTCAGCACTGTGACAGCGAGACGTGGAACATCCCGACGCGTGACGCGCACATACCGCCCGCGTTTGCTGAGTCCCAGCAGCAGCGCCAGCGCGGCGATGATCGCCGGACCGGTATACAGCGCTCCTGCAAGAGCTACGGGGTCCATCCGGGAGACCAGCAGCTTTGAAAGAGGAGCTCCTGCTCCCAGCAGCGTACCGGCGCACAATGCCATAGGAATTCCACGCCGTACGTCAGGTTGTCGCATCATGTCCAGTTCTCCACCAAAGACACCGTGATTTCGGATGACAGCTGGTGCCTTGTGTCCAGTATATGCAAAACGGGCCACAGCGCTTGCCGTGGCCCGTTTTGCACACTCCGGACTTACTGCTATGGTGTCTTCAATGCGTCCAGTTTTGCCAGGACGTCTTCGAGCGCCTTGAGTTCCTGCCCAGCCTTCGCGAAGTCGCCCGCTGCCGTGTACTGCTTGTACCGGGTCATCGTAGCGACTGCTTCCGCGATGAGCGCTTTCTGTTCGGCCGTCACGGTCCCAGCCGTTACAGCCCCTCCCGTCGTCCCCGTCTCAGGTGGTACGATTGTCCCAGGTTCAGTAGTGGTCGCTGGTCCTACCCCACCAATGTCCACCGTCGTTCCCAGTAGACTGCTGAGAGCCTGGTCTAGATTGTCCCCCCACACCAGCTTGTCCTTGGTGGCCGCGACGATCTTCTTGATCTGCGGCATCTTGGAGCTGCTGGACTGCAGATAGATGGGCTCGATATACAGCAGCGAGCCGTCGACCGGCAAGATGAGCATGTTGCCCCGGAGGACCTGCGAACCCTGCTGGTTCCAGAGCGTCAGCGTCTTGGAGATCTCCGTATCCTGATCGATGCGGGCCTCGACCTGGAACGGACCGTACACAACACGGTCCTTGCTGAACTTGATGACCGACACACGATCGGGGCTGCCGATATCGGAACTGATTGCCATAAGCGCGACGAGGTTGTCCTTTCCGACAGGCGTGAACGGCGTGACCAGCGAGAACACCTGTCCCGTCGACCCCGGCATCCTGAAGAAGATATAGTACGGCTCGATGGAGGCATCTGTTCCCAGGTAGCGTTCCTTTGCCACCGCCCACTTGTCTTCCTGTCCATAGAACACACGGGGGTCCGTCATGTGGTACTTCGAGAAGACGCGGCTCTGCAGCGCGCCCAGCCCGGACGGATACCGGTAGTGATCCTTGACGAACGATGGAGCGTCGTCGAGCGTCTTGAACAGCCCCGGGTAGACACGGTCGATGGTCGCTGCAATAGGATCGGCCTTGTCGATGCGGTAGAAGGTCGTCGTCCCGTCGAATGCGTTCACGGTGTACATGAAACTGTTGCGGATGTAGTTGACGACCTTGCCGTTCAACTCTGCGCCGGCATCGTAGTACTCGCTGTAGGGGAAGTACTGCGAGGTCGTATACCCCTGACCGAACCAGAAGAGCCTGCCCTCGGGGTCCACGACGATGTAGGGATCACTGTCCACCTCGAGGAACGGCGCAATGTGCTTGACGCGCTCCTGGAGATTGCGATAAACCATGATTCGTGATTCGCTGCTGATCTGCCCAGATATCAGGATGTTGACGTTCTGGTTGACGAAGGAGAAGGCAAGCCGGTTGAGCATCGACAGGCGGATGCCGCCATTGCCCGTGTACTGGTACTGCTTGTTGGCGTCGCCCTGTGGATAGTCGAATTCCGACGAATTACCCTTGACGATGGCATACCCGTTCGTGCTTTCACCATAGTAGATGCGCGGCTCGGAAATATCGACGAACCCACCGTTGCTGACGGGAGGAATGTCCTTCACGGCATACACGGGAGCGCCTTCGGACGAGAAGTCGCTGACACCATTTGCGACGACGCCGAATCCGTGGGTGTAGACCAGCCGATCATTGACGAAACTGCGCGAGGTATCCGACAGCAGTGACTGGTCCAGCTCACGCGCCGCAATCATGACTTCCTGCGGCTTCCCGTTCAACGTATAGCGATCGATGTCGATATCGTTGAACTTGTAGTAGCTGCGGATGGACTGCAGCTGCTCGTTGGTATCGGCCAGCGCGCGCCAGTCCCACAGCCGCACGTTCTGCAGAACGTCCTTGTTGGCCCCGACAGCGCCCGCGGACAAGATCGTCTGCGTGCCAGGGTCGGGGATCACGTTGACGGCCGACAGGCCAAACGCGGTATTGGTCGCCGCGATGTTGTTGGCCAGATAGGGCGTCTCGCGGGAGAGTTCGTTGGGCTTGACGGCAAAGCGCTGATAGAGCGCTGGAATGCCAGATACAAGCAGAACATAGGCGATGAGCGTGATGGCGCCGAGCCAGCCGAGGAATCTCGGGTTTGCCAGCCGTGGCTTGAACGAAGCCAGCAGGAATACGATGCCGCACAGCAGGATGCCAACGGCCGTCGCCTTGATAAGCGGGATGCGGACGACCTGATCCGCGTTGCTCACGCCGAACACAACGCCGTTGCTCTGGAACAGAAGTCCATACATCGAGAACCAGACTCCTGCAGCCGCGATAAGCAACAGGATGCCTGCAAAGAAGCTCAGGCGGTTGCGCAGTCCACGGTGCAGCGCGGCATCGCCAGCCACAGATGTCGCCAGAAGGAAACTTGCACCGATCACCGCCAGACCGCCCACGGCGATGCCCGCAAGAATGCCCAGGAGCCCTCGTACCACAGGGTATGTGAAGAAGTAGAAGCTGATGCTGTGCCCAAAGATGGGGTCGGTGTACGCCGTCGACGCCACCTGGCGTGTCGCGGCCAGGAGCTGCAGACTGAGACCGCTTGCACCGAAACCAACGAAGTTCGCGGTAACAAGGGCAATGATGATGCGCGCCCATTTGAGCGTCTGAGAAGTGCGACGGGCGTCGTCCGCGTTCATCCCGGCGAACAGGCCACGCGGGAGTCCCGTGACCGCCCACACCATGGCATAGGCCACGACGGCCCCTACCACATAGGCGGCGATTTTCGCCAGCGTCCTTGTCCAGAAGACCTGCCGATAGCCGACCTCGGTGAAGAACAGGAAATCCGTGTAGATGCCTGCGAACGCCGAGAACACCAGCCCCGCGACCGCGACGAACATGAGCGCCACGCTAAGCCCCATGGCCCAGCCGCCGAACTTGCTCCTGCGCACCCAGATGAAGATGGCGACAGCCACCAGCAGCAGTACGCCGAACGCCGATATCATTGCCGTCTGTCCAGTCATAATATGTCAACCTCCTGTTTCAACGCAGAACCACTACTCTGGGGCAAGCCAATGTGCACACAGTTGGAACCGATCAGGTTCCGGCCACAATTTGGGGAACACCCGGATCACCCTCATGCCGTCGAGAGTATGAGATACCCTCTCATGATAGTTTACGCCGTTCACCGGCCGAAACAACGCAGACGGCTGACTCATGCGCATCGCCACCCAGCCAGATGTGAAAACCCTGAAAAACTCAGGGCTTGGGGTATGTGATAGTGATGGTCTGGGTCGAACTTTCCCACTGCACGTCGGCGCCCAGACTCTCTGCGATGAAACGCAGAGGGAGCATCGTGCGACTGTTCAGGATCAGAGGCACGACCTTTGGGTTCGTGGCGTCGACAGGAGTCGATGTGCCGTTCACCAATGCTCTCGACTTCCCGATGACGAGCGTGAGTTCGGTCCCCTCGAGCAATATGGTCACCGTCCGACTGGCAGCATCCCAGGCAACGCTTCCACCAAGCGATTCGACAACGGCCCGGATCGGGACCAGCGTGCGTCCCTCGACGATGACCGGCGGCGCATCCAGCACGACCGCGGAGCTGCCGACATTCATGGTGGGCAAGCCAATGCGAAGGACAAGAACCGTCCGGGGTTGTTCTGCAAGGACGCGCACAGGAATGGAACGCGCCTTGCCCGCAAGTTCCTGCCTCCCCCCGTCTCCACCCAGCAACTGAAGTTCGTCGATGTCCAGCTGTGTCGTTCCGGCCCCGAGCGCGCGGAACGTCAGGACGGCGATACTGCCGTTTCCGGTGACTGGCCGGGCGTCGCCCTTGAGCGTCGACGCGATGGTTACTTCGCCTGCAGTGCCGTGATCCTCGATGAACAGCGTTTCGGCACCCATGAGGTCTCCCTGCGCGACACTCACGAACTGTAGCGCCTTGTCGTCATAGGTGACACGACACCCCACTCCGTAGAGACTCTCCACATCACGTGCATCCACCGGCACCTGCACCGTCGCTCCCATGAACGTCTCGACCGGGACTCCCCCGACAACCACAGGAGGAGCAGTGCGGATCGCGACTTCGGCATGGACGGTCGTGACACTTGCCGGGTCCAGCGCACTGCGGACCTCGACATCCACGGCACCGACTGTCCCCGCCGCGGCGCCCGCCGGGACCTGGACGGTCACTGCCACCGTGCCTGTCGCTCCAGACAACACCGTGACCGACGCGGGACTGACCGAACTCGACCACCCGCTTCCGCCACGGACCGTCGACTTGACCGCGAACGTGTCTGTCCGGGTACTCCAGTTGCGAAGTCTCACCTGCAGGCGCGTTGTCGTTCCAGCGGAAACCGCACGCTCCACGGTGTCCAGCCGGACGGTCACGGCGGCACCCGAGGGCGCCTCTGGTTGGCCATAGCTGAGTTCACGAATCACGTTATGAAACCCGTCGGTCACATAGAAGGTGCCCTGCGCCGACCACGTCATCCTGCCCGGAAGATACCAGGACCTGGCAGTTGTCCAGGCGACCGATCCGTCCTGGCGGAACGCGATGAAGCGCCCGTTCTCGGCATCACTCACCAGGATGAGGCCATCAGGCAGCAGCATCGCATCGTGAGGATAGTACATCTGGCCGTCGCCGCGACCGCCGCTCACTGCTCCGAATGTCCGGATGACGACCCCGCTGGAACTGTAGCGAACTACCTGCTGAACTTCAGAAGACTCACCCCACAGGCAGACGAGCAGGTCTCCGCCCGGCAGGATGGTCAGTCCGCCGGGCATACCGGCAGTTGTGAAACGGCCCAGTTCTGTTCCGTCGACCGCCAGATGCACAACAGACCCATCGCCCTGGTTGCAGGCCCACAGTGTCCCATCGCTTGCCATCTCGAGATCGCTCGGCCCGTCAACCTTGCCGGCGCCAATGGTCCTGACATAGTTGCCGGCCTCATCATAGACAGCGATGAATCCTCCCTTGGCATCCTGTGCACCGACATAGACCAGTCCTGTGCCGTTTGCCGCGACGGACTCCACCAGCTGCATCGAACGGGAGCCTGCGCGCATGACGGTGAACAGCTCGTTGCCGCTGCGGTCCAGGACGTCCACATACCCACGGTTCCACTCGATCGTCTGACCGTCGGCGGAGACGGCGGGTGAGCTGCACGTTACCCATAGCTGACCCTTGCTGTCGACGGCAACGTCCTGGGGATTGTTGAGCCGTCCCCGGAGGTCGATGGCATAGTCCTGGACAGCCACCACGCCGCCGCCGGGGGCGTACTCGACGAGCGTCGCGTGGTAGCCGCTGCCGAAGGGATTGGTCGCGTCGCGGAAGAACCCGCTGTTCATGACATAGACCGTGTCATCAGGCGCGACGGCGACGCCTCCGGGACTGAGCATTTCGCCGTCCTGGATGTCGGTCATGTCGGCCGGGTACTGCCCAAAGCTGCGCCGATATTGACCGCTGCTGGAGAAGACCTTGACGGCGGGGACCGGCAGTTCGCCGGTGCCACGATCCGCGACATAGATGTTGCCCTTTGCGTCAACTGCAAGGTCGGCAGCGCTCGTGATGAGGTTCTCCGCATCTCCTGCAGCCGCAAAGACTCGGACGGCCTTCGTTCCGCTCAACCGGTAGACGGCGCTGTCGCCGCTGGCAACGACATAAGGAAAGAGGCCTGCTGACGTCATGCCGGCGGGACGGGAGATGCCTGTCACGGCTGTCACATATGTGCCTGTCGCCGTGAATTGCTCCAGGCGGTCATTCAACTGGTCAGCGACCCAGATGCTGCCATCCGGCAATACGGCAATGCCGGCTGGCCCCTCGAACTGGCCGGATCCCCTGCCTTCCGAGCCGAACTCCATCACAACCAGGCCGTCGGCGCCATACTTGACGACCTTGTTGCCAAAGAAGTCAGCGATATAGACGTTGCCGACACTGTCCACAGCAACGTCAGCCGGGTATTGCAGCTGCCCGCGCCCGCTCCCCAACGATCCCATGACGCGCTTGTGGACAAGGCCAGCCGAGAAAACGTGGACGCGGCCGTACCCAGTGTCACACACGACGACGTCCCCATTTGGCAGGATGGCCACGCCCTGCGATGGGAATGCACGTGCCGACGGGTAGTCGTTCTCGACAGTGTTGACGCTCTCGATGGTTAGCGTCCCGACATAGTCAGAGGGCATCACGCCGATTGTGTCGACCTCGATCAACGCGACGGCACCCACCGCCGTTCCCATGCCTGGCACCAGCAACGCTCCAAAGAGCGCAATCACACACAGCAGGCTCATCGTTTTCTTCATTGCCGTCTCCTAGGGGTACACGTCGCCATAGTGCTGGCGCAGGATCTGCAGGTCGGCACCGTCTATGCGACCATCACCGTTGAGGTCTGCCGTGTTGTCGTACCGTCTGTCCCCGGCCTTCGAGCCATACGCACGGGCGAGAGCGACCATGTCACCGAGGTCCACGCGCTTGTTGCCGTCGATGTCCCAGACGTTGCCTCCCGACCGCAGCGTGACGGCCAGCGACCGGGCGATCGTCTCTGTCGTTCCACTGCCGTTCGTCGCCAGAGGCTTCCCAATCCACAATTCCGTGGAGCCACTGTGCAGGACAGTGAATGTGACCGTACACACACTGCCGCGCCCCTGGACCTGGCCCGTCCTTGTTACCCCGTCGACCGCGATGCTGCCTCCCGAAGCGTCGACAGTGGAAACGAAACTCGACGGGGCCTTTCCCCCCTGGTTCAGGAAGTCGCCCTCCTGCACTGACTTCATCGAAAGGTAGTAGGGTTCGAACTGCACAGCAGCCGAAATGCCTGAGACACTCGTCGTGGTGTCGGCGGTCAGGCTGACCGTCACGTCTTCGCCCTCGCGCAGACTCCCGCCCACGATGTTCAGGCTGAGCGCCGGAACGCCTGCCACGCCCGTGACACGAATGGGCGCCGACTGATACGCCGCCTCGGAGATCTCCAGGTTCGCCGGATCATTGTTGCTCTCGACGACCGACGTCCTCAGAAGATAGTCTCCGTCGGTCAGGAAGAGATTGCCGTGAACGTCCCGACCGTCCCAGGTAAATCCATGGTCACCCACAAGCAACAGCGACCTGCGGTACACGGTCCCGAGGGTTGTCGTGCCATCTGTACCCGTGACCGTTGCCACGACCTGCGAGGCAAAGCTGGAACCCTGAGGCTCGTCTCCTGTCTCGACGGCAGGCCGCACCCCACCGTAGCCAATGTTAAACCGGACGTCCACCGTACCACCGGGCGCCACCAGGGTTGCCGTGCTCGTATGCATCCCGCTCAGCTGTTCAGGAACTTCAACGCTCGCGCGCCAGAAGATGTAGGGCACATGCAGTATTCCACTGGCCGACTGCAGGGTGATCATCCCCTCGTGTGGCCCGTCTGCGACAGTGGCCGGGTCCACGGTCGTGGTCACGGTAATCTGTGCCGTTCCGCCGGGAGCGACGACGATGGATGACGGAGCGACGGTCACCTCCACGCCTGCACGCGCGTCCATCGTCCAACCGAACGAAGGCGAGAAGGTGACACTGCCGCCTGAGAGGCTGCGGAGCTTGATCGTCGTCGCAGTGGCAACGCTGTCATCGTTGACCAGAATGGCGCCTGTCTGGAACGTCGCCTTCCCGTCGGAGGCGGCTATCCCAGCCACGGCTGGGGCGTCGATGGCAGCCGGTACGTCGACCCGGCCGGCTCCCTGAAGTGTCCACGTGATAACCTCGTCGTTCTGCCAGTTGCGCAGGACATCCGACGTGTTCATCAGCGCCAGTTTGACCGTCTCCGGCGTCCAGTCGGGACGAGCAGCCTTAATCAGCGCGACGGCTCCGGCCACCCCTGGCGAAGCCATCGACGTGCCGTCCAGCTTGGCATACTCGCCACTTGGAAACGTCGAATTCACAGTGACGCCAGGAGCAGACACCTCCGGCTTGAAGTGAAAATCCTCAGTGGGGCCCATCGAGCTGAAGTCTGCAAGCGTCCCCAGGTTGCTCCGCGTTCCAAACCGGACTACCAGCCCTCTCATTGTCAGCATCTTCAGGTCTAGTCCTGCATCCTGCGTGATGCCGATGCAGGGCACATAGTCCTTGCTCTCGTCGCCGGCCGCTACCCTGAGCGTCATCCCCAGGACACCAGGGCTGTGATTATAGATGATGACGCCGGCTGCTCCGGCTGCCTGTGCATTAAGGACCTTGTCACGGAAGTAGATCCCGCCTGTCCCGATGGGACCCCGCTCGACAAGCGCGACCTTGCCCTTGACGTTCACGGCAGCGAAATCTGCCTTCGACCCGTACCCGGCATCCACGATGCTGTACGTAGAACCTTCCTTGAACTCCGGGGCGATGTCGGCATAGCCACCCATGATATTGTCCAGCCCCGTTCCGGTCGGCGTCACAACCTCCACGACTGGATAGGGGCCGTCGTTGGAGGCGGCTACCGCGATGGCGTTGAGCGCCGTCGCCGGCGAACCCAGGGGCCAGTTGGTCTCAGGATTGCGCGGGCCGGAGTTGCCTGTCGCTGCGACCACTACGACACCCGCCTTGACCGCGTTGTTGATGGCCTCGTTCTCGGGCGTATCGGCGGTCCCTCCGGACATGCCCAGGGACAGGTTGACGACCGTGCAGCGGTCACGCACAGAGCGGTCAAGTGCAGCGATGATGTCCCCATCGGCAGCCCCTCCTCCCTGGTCGCTGAACACCTTGTAAGCATAGAGCTTCGCCTTTGGCGCGACGCCCTGCACCTTGCCGTCCGCGGCGGCAATGCCCGCGACGTGTGTGCCGTGACCCTGGTTGTCCATGGGGTTGCCGTCGCCGTCGGCGAAGTCGTATCCTCCTACAACCTTCGCGTTGGGGAACCTGGCTCCGCCAAGGTCCGGATGCATATAGTCGATACCGGTGTCGATGATGCCGATGGTCGCGCCGGTTCCGTCGAGTTTCTTCCCGCCCGCCGAGGTACGGTCCCACAATGCCTGATCCACTCCGATGGCGGCATTTGTGTCATCGTCCAGGACCTGAGCCCGTCGAGATTCATAGACAAATGAAACGTGGCTCGTCCCCACAACCGCCGCGAGGTCACACCCCGCAACGCTCAGTGCAAGACCGTTGAACGTCACGCTCAGCCGCTGCTTGACTGTATACCCGACACCCTGTGCCGTCAGCGACGCCAGAAACGTAATTTGCTCCTGCGAGATCGCTGCCTCCGATGCGTGCGCGGCCACGGTGTCCAGCCACCCTTTCACCTCTGCGTCCTGGACTCTGCCGACCAGCGGAAGACCCTGCATGCGGACGATGACGTCCTGTAACGATGGCGACGACCCGACACGGGCCAGAAAGGCAACGTCGATCGTGGGCAGATTCAATGCGCCCCGCGCGGGCTTCCCTGGCAGCGCGCACCCCAGGAGCAGAGCCACCGCTACCACGATTCTCAGACACCATTGCAGTCGCCTCGTCATTGTTTTCCTCCTGCGCCGCCGGCGGGCCGCATGCTCAACCCGCGCAGAGGCAGATGTGTTGGGTATACCGCCAAACCGCCTCAAGGTCAATGAAGACAGAAACTCACAGTTCCTGTCTTCCCCGCAAGAGCAGGGATCACAGCGCGTGACAAGGATGGATTCCCGCATACGCGGGAATGACAGACAGAGGAGAAAGACTCTCGTACGGGCGGAGTGGAGGAAGGAGTTCCCCTCGATTTCTTGCCATACTGGTGCAGAAGTCTATACTACTATTCTCTGCAGCACCACCGCAGAGAACAATTCTTCGAGCTGTCCGACCTTCGGCGCAAGCCATGGCGTACAGCCGGCAGGGTACGGCGGGAAACGGCCGTGCCTCCCATTGTGGAAAGGAGAAACAATGAACCGAGGTCTGTCACGTCTGCTGGTCCGCCGTATCTGTGCGGTGGTGCTCATGCTCGCATTCCTGTCTATGGCGTCCGTCCGTCCAGCGCACGCCGCGTCACTCTCCGACATCATCGGACGTCCCGACCAAGCCGTCATCGAGCAGGTCGTCGCCAAAGGCTTCATGAAGGGCTACCCGGACGGGACGTTCCGTCCCAATGCTCCGGTCACCCGTGCCGAGTTCATCGTGGCCCTTGCGCGCTCCGCAGGGCTCGACCCCGTGCAGTCGCCCACCACAACGCTCAAGGACCTGCCCACAGGCAACTGGGCTGCTCCTCTGGTCTACGCTGCCGTGGCCAAGAGTTGGGTCTCCGGGTACCCGGACGGGACCTTCCACCCCACGGCCAACATCACCCGTGAGGAATCGATGGTCATCGTCGCACGTCGCATGGGCTTCGAGACACGTGGCATGGCGACGCACACGGTCCTGGATAAGGTCGCGGGCTCGGAGGACCTTTCTCAATGGGCCCGGACAGCCACGGCCGCGTGTGTGCAGGAGGGCATGGTCACCGACGTGGCCAAGCCGACCACTGCTATCACGCGTGCTCAGACTGCTGCCTACTTCCCTGTCATCCTCGACTACAAGGAACCCACAACACAGTCGATGGTGCTCGCCACGACGACCTCCACCTTCGATTCCGGACTCCTGACCTTCCTCGTTCCCCTCTTCGAGAAGTCCAACCACGTGAAGGTCAAGATCATCTCCGTTGGCACCGGTCAGGCCATCACCACTGGGCGCAAGGGCGATGCAGACGTCCTGCTCGTGCACGCGCGCGCCCAGGAAGACCTGTTCATGGCCGACGGCTTCGGCCTCTTCCGCAAGGACGTCATGTACAACGACTTCATTATCGTGGGACCGGCAAGTGACCCTGCGAAGATCAACGGCATGACCGACGCCACCGCGGCCTTCAAGAAGCTCGCCGCTTCCAGCTCGACCTTCATCAGCCGCGGCGACAAATCTGGTACCAACACCAAGGAGCTCGACATCTGGAAGGCAGCGGGCATCACGCCTGCGGGCAAGTCCTGGTATCTCAGCGCCGGACAGGGCATGGGTGAAGTCCTCATGATGGCCGACCAGAAGCAGGCGTACACGTTGACCGACCGAGCCACCTACCTTGCGTATCAGAACGGCGGCAAGATCCAGCTGCCGATCCTCGTCCAGGGGTCCCAGGGACTACTCAATCCCTACGGCCTCATGCCCGTCAACCCCGCCAAGTACCCACAGGTCAAGGTGGACCTCGCCGTTCGATTCGCTGACTTCATGACCGGCCTGCCCGGTCAGGAACTTATCAAGAGCTTCGGCATCGAGCAATACGGACAGACCCTCTTCTTCCCGGACTCCACTGAGTGGAAGGCTACGCGCAGCCTCGACATCGTGCTCCCCAGCGGCAAGGCGGTCATCTACCACCTGAACGACGTCCGCAAGTTCCCCGTCACGACGGTCAAGATCTACCCACAGAACAACCAGTCGCTCACGCCGGTTCTCTATGGCGGTGTCCAGCTCATCGACATCCTGAAGGTCATCTCGCCTGATCTTGCGGCCGCCAGGCGCCTGACGGTCGTCGCCACGGCCACCGACGGCAGCCGCGTGACACTGGACTATGACGACATCTACAACGCACGCACCGGTACCAGGATCACCGTCGCCTACCTGAAGAACGGTGCAACACTCTCGACCGACGACGGCTTCATGGCGCTCATGACGACGAAGGGCGCGTTCCTGGTAAACAGCCTCAAGTACGTGTACCGGCTCGAGATCCACAAGTAGCATGCAGACGACGCGGAGGGACAGCGATGGGTGATATCGGCCGGGGCTTCGCGCAGGCCGTTCGGCTCATCCTCTCCCTGGACCCCGGAACGTACGAGGCCCTGGGGACGTCCCTCCGCGTCACCATGAGCGCCCTGTTCTGGTCAGCACTGGCAGGGTTCCCTCTCGGCATCCTGCTCGCATTCGCCCACTTCCGGGGCAAGCAGGGCGTCATGAACGTCGTCTACACCCTGATGGGGTTCCCGCCGGTGGTGGCGGGCCTCCTGGTGTACCTCCTGTTCTCCCGCAGCGGCCCCCTCGGGCCGCTGGAACTGCTTTACACCCCGACAGCGATGGTGGTCGCTCAGATCGCGCTGGCTCTCCCGGTCATCGTGGGCCTGTCAGTCCTTGGACTGCGCGGTGCCGACAAGGGCGTCTTCGACCTCGCGCTCACGCTTGGAGCCACACGCCCACAGGCGTCCATCGCGCTGGTGCGCGAGGCACGCCTGGCTATCCTAGGCGCCGTCATCACGGCGTTTGGCAACGCCATCAGCGAGGTCGGGGCAGCCATGCTGGTGGGCGGCAACATCCAAGGGGCAACCCGTACGCTTACCACGGCACTCGTCCTCGAGACCCGTCAGGGGAGCTTCGATCGCGCCATCGCGCTTGGCATCATCCTGCTCCTCGTCTCCTTTCTCGTCAACATCGTCCTGTCCCACCTGGGCGAGGGAACATCGGAGGCCGGCAATGTCCGCCACCTCGACTGACCTCATCACAGCGCGAGGCGTGCGCAAGCACTTCGGTGCCAGGGAGATCCTGCGGAGTATCGACCTCAGCGTTCCCGCCGGCAGCATCACCGTCATCCTCGGCACGAACGGCGCCGGCAAGACGACCCTCCTGCGCATCCTGGGGTTGCTGGAACCTGCCGACGAAGGTACCATCGCCTACGACGGCATTGTCCTTGGTGTGTCGACCGTCACATACGGCTCCTCGACCAGGAGTCCAGCTCAGGACCAGCGCTACCTGCCCCTGCGACGCCAGATGCTACTCGCGTTTCAACACCCGGCGGTCTTCAGCGGCTCGGTCCTCAGCAACGTGACGTACGGGCTGCAGCTGCGCGGTATGAGTCGAGCCGAGGCAGAAGAACGCTCGATGTCCGCTCTGCGCGACGCCGGCATTGCAGAGCGAGCCCGCCAGCATGCATCGTCGCTCTCCGGCGGCGAAGCAGCACGCCTGTCGGTGGCACGCGCCCTCGCCCTGCAGCCACGCCTGCTCTTCCTCGACGAGCCGTCTGCCAGCCTGGACCCCTACGGCACAAAGCTGCTCGAAGACCTGCTGCTGCACATGAGGGACGACTTGGGCATGACGGCCGTCATCGTAACGCAGGACATCTTTGAAGCGCGTCGTGTTGCCGACCAGGTAGCGTTCCTGCACGAGGGACGTATCATTGAACAGGCGCTGCGCGACGACTTCTTCAGTCATCCACGCGACGACCGGACCCGCCGCTTCGTTGCGGGCGAACTGCTTGTGTAACAGGGGACAGCCCTCATTGTTGTAACATCTGCCACGGAGGAATCATGCTGGACATCAAGGAAGCGCTGAAGGCGATATTGGACCACGCAACGCCGCTGACACCGGTCACCATGCCGCTCGACGAGGCTGCGGGACTGGTGCTTGCAGAGGATGTGATCGCACACGGGAACGTGCCTCCCTTCGCCAACTCCGCCATGGACGGGTTCGCCGTCCTCGCCGCCGACATTCAGCAGGCATCCGAAGCCACGCCTGTCCGCCTGCACATCCTGGAAGACGTCCCTGCCGGCAGTGTTGCGACGCAGCCGGTCCGCCCCGGCACCGCCATCCGTATCATGACAGGCGCGCCCCTCCCCACAGGCGCCGACACCGTCGTCCACGTCGAGGTGACCCGCGCAGAGGGTGATGACGTGCTCATTCTCCTGGCGCTCAAGAACGGCGTCAATGTGCGCAAGGCGGGCGAAGACATGAAAGACGGCGGCATCGTCCTCACAGCCGGGACAGTCCTTCGTCCGGGCGAAGTCGGCGTGTGCGCTGCAGCCGGCCATGCCACGGTCATGGTTCACCCACGCGCCCGCGTTGCCATCCTGACCACTGGTAGCGAGCTGGTCGATGCCGCCGAGACGCCCGGACCGGGACAGATCCGCGACGCCAACGCCCACTCGCTGCGCGCGCAAGTCGCCGCAATGGGTGCAGAACCAGTCGTCTTCGCCCGCGTGCCCGACACCCGTGCGGCCGTGAGGTCTGCGCTCGAACAGGCACTCGAACAGGCTGACATCGTGCTTACCAACGGCGGCATCTCAGTCGGCGCCTACGATTTCGTGAAGGAAGTCCTGCAGGAGATGGGTGCAGAACTGGTCTTCTGGCGCGTCAAACAGAAGCCCGGCAAGCCGATGGCCTTCTGGACCCTGGGCTCCAGGCGTATTGTAGGGCTGCCCGGCAACCCCGTATCCTGCATGGTCTGCACGGAGGAATACGTGCGCCCCCTGGTACGCCGCATGATGGGCCATGTCCTGCTCCACCGCCCTGTCCGCACGGCCGTTCTCGACGAACGGTACGCAAAGGGCGCCGACGCGGGACGTACCCATTTCGTGCGGGTCCGCCCGCAGGACCGCGACGGAGTCCTCCACGCCACCCTGACCGGTCCCCAGGGGTCCGGCATCCTCACGTCCATGGCGCTTGCCACCGGCATCGCCATCATCCCCGAGGATACACCTGTCGTCGAAGCCGGCCAGACCATTCATGTTCAGCTCACCGACTTGCCCGAGGACCACTGATGCAGGACCGCTTCGGACGTACCATCGACTACATCCGCATCTCCGTCACCGACCGCTGCAATCTGCGGTGCCGCTACTGCATGCCGGAAGAGGGTGTGCCCATGCTGAAGCACGAGGATATCCTGCGCTTCGAGGAGATCGTCGCCTTCATGCGCGTCGCTGTCTCTGAGGGCATCGTCAAGGTGCGTCTCACCGGCGGCGACCCGCTGTGCCGCCTCGGCATTCTAAATCTCGTGCACATGTTGCTCGCCGTCCCCGGCCTGCAGGACCTCTCGCTTACCACCAATGGTATCCTGCTGCCTCAGTTTGCCGCTGACCTCAAAGCGGCCGGCCTGAAACGCGTCAATATTGGCCTGCCCTCGCTGGACCCCACTGTCTACCCCCACCTTACGCGTGTCGGCTCACTGGACACCGCCCTCGCCGGCCTCAAAGCAGCCGTAGACACAGGATTCAGCCCCATCAAGCTCAACGTCGTGATCCTGCGTGGCGTCAACGACGACCTGGCGCCGTACCTCGACCTCACCAGGCGCCTGCCCATCGAGGTCCGATTCATCGAGTACATGCCCATCGGCCCGCTGGGCGAGGACCACTACCTGGTACCCGCCGCCGAACTGCGACGCAAGCTGGAAGATCTAGCTCGTCTGGAGCCAGCCGACAAGCCTGACGGTAACGGTCCTGCACAGGAGTACAGTCGCATCCCCGGCGCACCCGGAACGGTGGCCGTCATCGCGCCGGTCACGGAGCATTTCTGCCCCACCTGCAACCGTCTGCGGCTGCTCGCCGACGGTCACCTGCGGCTATGCCTGTTTGGAGAGGACGAGATCGACATCCGGCCCGCCCTACGCCCCGTCGTCAACGAGGAGGCGCTGCGCGCACTGCTTGTGCGAGCGATGCAGCAGAAACCCGAGTGTATGCCGGAGACGGCCCGCAACTACGGCCGCGCCATGGGAAGCATAGGAGGATAGCATGGGAAGCAATGAACTGACACATCTGGACGACAAGGGCAACGCGCGCATGATAGACGTCGGCGGCAAGTTGGAGACAGCCCGGGAGGCCGTCGCCCGCTGCCGCGTCCTGCTGGCGCCCGCGACCTTCGAGCTGGTCAAGGCGGGCAACCTCAAGAAAGGCGACGTCCTGACCGTCGCGCAGGTCGCGGGCATCCAGGCCGCCAAGCGCACGTGGGAGTTGATCCCGCTGTGCCACCAAATCACCATGACATTCGTCGGCGTGACGCTGACACTCAACGAGCCTGATCATGCCATCGACATCGAAGCGACCGCCCGTACCAAGGCCGAGACCGGCGTCGAGATGGAAGCCCTGGTCGCCGCATCCACCGCCGCACTCACCGTCTACGACATGTGCAAGGCGGTCGAACGGGGCATCCGCATCACCGACCTGCGCCTCGTCCGCAAGAGCGGCGGTCAGTCGGGGCTGTGGGAGGGTGCATGAACCATCCCGTCGTGGTCTCGGTCAACATCTCCGAACAGAAGGGCACGCGCAAACACCCCCTGCAGGGTCCTGTCACCATCACCATGCTGGGCATGCAGGGCGACGCCCACGCAGGCGACTGGCACCGTCAACTTAGTCTGCTGGCGCAGGAGAGCATCGACAAGATGCAGGACCACGGCTTGGTGCTGCAGCCCGGCGACTTCGCCGAGAACATCACAACGCAAGGTCTGGACCTGCTGACTCTGCCGGTCGGGACACGTCTTCAGATCGGCACCGCTGTTACGGTGGAGGTCACCCAGATCGGCAAGGAATGCCACCTGGGCTGTGAGATCCGCAAGCTGGTCGGCGACTGCGTCATGCCCCGCGAGGGCATCTTCGCCCACGTCATCACGCCCGGCACAGTTCAGGCCGGCGACACTATCACCATCATCAGCAAAGGAGGAACCCCATGAAAGCAGCAGTTCTGACCATTAGCGACAGTTGCGCCGCAGGGACCCGCGTCGACGAGAGTGGCCCGTTCATCGCCGGACGCCTACAGGGTGCAGGCTGGACGATCGAGGAGATGACCATCGTTCCAGACGAACAGATGGAGATCGCTGAGATCCTCGAGAAGTGGGCGACCGATCATCACGTCGACGCCATCATCACCACGGGCGGCACGGGATTCTCACCCCGCGACGTCACCCCCGAGGCAACCCTGTCCGTCGTCGACCGCCGCGCACCTGGCATCAGTGAAGCCATTCGTCTCTACGGCCTCAACAAGGGCGTCCCGACCGCCTGCCTGTCCCGGGCCGAGGCCGGCCTCCGGGGCGCGACGCTCATCATCAACCTCCCTGGCAGCCTCAAGGCCGTCCAGGATGGTATGGACGTCCTCATCCCGCTGCTACCGCATGCCCTGGAGATGATCGCAGGGAAGGGACACTAGACATACCGCAAGAGTCTCTCGATATCTACCGTATGGGCACAAGTCTGATCGATCAGGCTTGTGCCTTGCCTATTGCTACTGCAAGCCGTAGTACGTCCTGGCTTGCGTTTCGACATTACTACCCAATTCGCGAGCTATCACAGTGTCGTATTGTTGTGTCTCGGAGAATACCTCGTTGTAGTACTTCAGTGGAAACATCTTCTTGATACTCGGTGCATAGGCAGTTCCATTCTCTGGGAGTTGATGTTCAGTTATTGTGTAGCCTTGTTGAGAGGGTGTGGCTATCAGCGTAATTGGACAGCTTATGCCAGTTCCAGCTACAAGTTTTCTATTTTCCGAACGATATTCCTGGCATAACGCCCAAAGGTATATGTACACCTTGTTGTTCTTCATCTCGCTCCCAAACAGGCTGTAAGCGCAGAACATCTTTCCACCAAGATTGGGTTGCAGGATATTGTTCTGCAGATAGACATAGACATCCTTCCCACTGATACCCGCTGGAAGCCTTACCCCGGTAGAGCCGTTCCCAGTGCTGTCAGTGATGACCAATTGCGAGCGCGAAAGGTCCTTCAAATCAAGATAGACAACACTGTCGTTTGCCTTTTCCTGCCGGTTGACAAAAGCTATCTCGTCGGTATCAAGAGTAATTTCACTTCTGACGTTCGCGCCCTTGATCAGGGTTCTGTCTCCTGACTTCCTGCTGAGCACGAAGATGTCTCCATTGTCAAGTCTGGCAACGAGGTAATCGTCAGAGGCAACAATGTAGTCGGAAATGTAGTCATTGCTTTCCGCTACGCCAACTTCTGTGAAGTCACCTGGCGTTGCTACTGGGGCAATCACGATCCTCTTGTTGAGTGCGTAAACTATCTTCCTGTCCGGCGTGATGGTATAGGTGCCAATAGATCTCGGGTCTGACGAATCTGTGTACTGATCAATGAAGACTGACTTAAGTGTGGTAGTCGACGGGTCGTAGAAATACACCTGATCCCTTGTGTCGCCATTGACCATGACCTCTGACGTATCGAACGCGACAGAATCGTTATCAAGCGAGCATATCTGACGTATCGAAAAGGACTGCACAGGAGGGGTGAAGACGTTTTCCTGTTTCCCATCCTTCAGGTTCGCCCGGATGAGTCTCGTTCCTCCCGCTCCGCTTCGAAAGCTGGTAGAATCGCCACTCGCCACCATGTCCTCACTCATGATGACCAGATACGCATAGTCACCCTGGAGAAGTGTTCGATCGAACACCGTGAAGACAGTGGTGTCGGGTGAGACTTCCTCACCCCAGTCGTAGTCAGGAAGCAACTTGATGAGTTCATTGGTCCTTCTGTTGATGGCAAAGCACTCGGAAGGAATCTCTCCAGGATCTTCCAACACCTTGAAAAGCACCCAACGGTCATTCATCTGCACATCCAGGATCCTTGCCCACTTCTTGCTGACACTCATTGAGTATTCCGTTCTTCCGCTCGTGACATCAGAAATGACAACATGATCGGTCGTTGCGCTGTTCGGGGCGTTTGGCTGGATCTTGCCTGTTCCCGTTGAATAGGCGACTTTCCCATTGCGGACCGCAACAGCGTCAATTGCAGAGAAGTTGCTTGCCACTTCTTTGAAATCCAGGGACACAAAGGTCAGAACTCTTGGCATGAGAAGTCTCTCTTCTTCCTGCTCGAATGCTATGGAAAGACCTTCGTCATATCCGAACTCTTTTGTTGTCCCATTCCACTTGTAGGCTTCGACGGTGATCTTCTCAGTCACCGCTGGATCCGAAGCGCTCTTGTCGATGGCGTATTGACAGATGACCCGATTGCCTTTGCCATCGTCTACGAAGTTCAACTTCACTTCATGCTGAGCAGAAGCACCTTTCCAGAAGAGCTTCGGCCACGACAGCGGCGCATTCTTGTCTCTGAAGTTGGCGGCACAAAGCTTCCCATCTTCCACCTGACAAATGGCATAGTATTCCGTGTAGGCTCCGCCTGTCTGCAGGTCGACAAGCGCTTCTGGGACAGAGTCGCCGTTCATATCTATGGTCTGGGCGATGAAGAGGTCTCCCCCTTCTCCGATGCCCGCAACATCGGAGAAGGCTCTCTTCAGCGTTACAGTCAATTCTGCAGGGTCATAAGAGGCGTAGACCCCATACGAAAGCAAGTCTATGAGCCAGGCGCCGTTCTTGGTCGTATTCCGCACCCACAACACTATGGGGGTCTTCCCGGCATTGCCTCCTTGAGTTACTTCCACACTCGTCATGAGGATGATGTTTCCTGTCACCTTGATCGTGTGGACGTCCAGCTTCTCCATGGAGACGATCTCGATCCTCTCGGGCCAGGGACTTGAGACAGACCGTCCGGGCGCTCCGGACGGATAGTGCATCAAATCCGACAGGAAGTGTGGACTCACAAATGGGGCATAGACTTGTTCTATCTCCTGACAAGCGACTTCCTCGGGAACGGACAAGGACACGTCCTTTAGTTTTGAGCCGAAGCCCTCAACAACCGAAGCCACCTGCGATCTCTCGTTCCTTCCGAGGAGACGAGGACCCACGAAATGTAGCAGAAGAGCGCCCGCCACTATCAAGACGACGATCGAAACAGTCAGGACACCGACCAGATCTCTCCTTCTCATCTCAATCCTCTATCCTGGCAGCGGCGACAACTGAATAGTTCCGTGATTTCGTTGTTTTCATCCTGTGCTCCTCCGTATTGACTTTGCTCTGTCTTTTGCCCATCCCCATGCTCGCTGTGGCAACACGACATACAACAGGCCCAGGACGCCCAACAGCCAGAAGACGGGCAGGGCAAGAAATGAGGGAGTGATGAGCATAAGGAGAAAACAAGGCAAAGCAGTCATGGAGGCAAAGGGGAATATCAGTGCCAGTAGGATATTGGATGAATCGATTAGATTCCATCTTCCATTGGAAATCGTCGAATAGGGAATACTGAGTATCTGTATCGGAGGAGATATCCGCGGGGATGGATCGGCTTGAGATCCTGTGTTCAGACTAGTGGACAGACAACTCCAGAGAGTCCCTTCGTGGGCTGCGGTAGCACAGAAGTAGAACCCTCCTCCCAGCAGGGTCATAAGCAGAAGAAAGGCGACGAACTTCCTGAGAAATGGTCGTGCAACAGGCAGATGCCGGATCGAAATGACCACGACGATGGCTGCAACGACCGAGGACACTACGGTCGCGAGCAATATGTCAATGGATACCCATGTGAAAGGGCCTGCCCACGACTCTTCAAGAATGAACCTTCTGGCAACGGCCCTGAATACCACATACAGCAGGCCCCACCAACCTACGACATTGCCAAGGATCAACCCTATCTTTGATGTACGTGCATCTTCGTTGTTCATGTCCCCTCCTTCGCACCTGAGTCTACGAGTGTCATGTCCCGCAGAACTTCGGGTTCCCAGCACCGTCAGCGCGCCATATCTCTACGGCTTCGCAGCGGAGATCATACCCTCCACCATGAGTATGACGTGATACCGGTGTTTTGACTAACCTGCAGGGGGAGAAGATCAGAGATGTCCGTGTACTTCTTCTTGGTCGCACATGATTCTAGAACCGTTTGAACTTCGGCTTTTCCCCTCCTGTCCTCGTAAACATGAGCGAGGCGTTCACTTCGGCACCCATCAAGATGCTGATACTGCTCAGGTACATCCACATAAGCAAGGCAATGATACCACCAAGGCTTCCGTATACCTTCGAGTAGCTCCCCAGATTGTTCGCGTAGTAGGAGAAGGCAAGAGAGACGGTCACCCAGCCAATCGATGCCACTACTGCCCCAGGTATGACTTCTCTGAGCTTCAGCCGACAGTTCGGGGCAACATGATAGAAGAACATGAACATGAGAGTGCTCGTGATCGTGACAATGGCGAGCCTGCCGTAGTTCCAGATGTCGAGAGACACATCCGAGAAGCCCAGGAGTTGAAAGATCCGTGTTCCCAGGATCCTGCCGAGAACGACAAGAACGAACGAAACCGCAATCACGACGGCAAGCTCAACCGTGAAGCCCAGCGAAATGGCCTTCATCCTCCAGAAGCGTCGCGTTTCTTCCTGATCATATGCCCTGTTTATGCCCCGCATTAGAGACGTAACGCCACTTGTTGACGACCACAGTGCAAAGAGCACGCCTAATGACAGCAGGGTTCCGCTTCTGTCCGCAATCGTCTCATTGACGATATCCCGCAGGATCTCATAGGCACTTGCAGGCATAAGCGCGGCAAGGACCTGCATGCTGTCCTGAACGTCGACGATCTGTACATAGGAAACCAGCGTCATCAGGAAGATGAGAAATGGGAACAGGGACAGGAGCAGAAAGAAGGCTACCTCTGCTCCTGTCGAAAGCACGTCATCATTCACAAACCTGGCATACAGGTCTTTGAGCAATCTCCAGGACTCTGTTTTCTTCATCGCATTGTCTCCGGGCCAGAATGATTACTATCTACCCGAAGTATAGCTGAATCCCGACATCTGCCTCTGAAACGTCGACATGGTCTGCCTGTTTCAGGTTGCACGCCCCTCGTTTGGTGTACAATACTAAATGAGGGGGCTTCATGGAGAACCCGCCGGACGAACTGGTCCATCTGATCGAGCGCTTCAAGGAACACCTGGAGCAGTACAAGGGTGTCTCGTACGATGAGGCCAACACACGTACTGACTTCATCGATCCCCTGTTTGAGCTGCTGGGCTGGGACGTCGCCAACCGAAACGGCTATGCCGAGCAGTACCGCGAGGTTATCCGCGAGGACAAGGTCAGCATCGAGGGCGGCACCAAAGCACCTGATTACTGCTTCCGCATCGGTGGCGTCCGCAAGTTCTTCGTGGAGGCCAAGAAACCGTCAGTCGATCTGCGCAACGACCCCAGTCCCGCCTACCAGTTGCGCCGCTACGCCTACTCGGCCAAGCTGCCGCTGTCGATCTTGACCGACTTCCAGGAATTCGCCGTCTACGACACGCGCATCAAGCCCGGCCCGAATGACAGCGCCTCCGTGGCACGCATCCAGTACTTCACCTTCGAGGACTATCCCGAGAAGTGGGCGTTCCTTACCGGTACCTTCTCGCGCGAAGCCATCCTTCACGGCGCCTTCGACAAGTATGTCGAGGACACGCGCAGCAAGCGTGGTACCAGTGAGGTCGACAAGGAGTTCCTGAGCCTCATCGACCAGTGGCGCGAGAAGCTGGCGCGCAACATCGCACTGCGCAACCGCGAACTGCCCCTGCATCAGCTCAACTTCGCTGTCCAGAAGACGATCGACCGCATCGTGTTCCTGCGCATCGCCGAGGACCGCGGCATCGACATCTATGGCACGCTGCACTCCCTGCTCAACGGCACGAACCAGTACACGCGCCTGCTGCAGCTCTTCACCCAGGCCGACGCACGGTACAACGGCGGTCTCTTCAACTTCGCCGAGGACATGCTGACGCCCGGCCTGACGGTCGACGACAACATCATCAAGGACATCGTCCGCAGCGTCTACTACCCGCAGAGTCCCTACGAGTTCTCGGTGCTGGACGTCGCCATCCTGGGCAACATCTATGAGCAGTTCCTGGGCAAAACCATTCGCCTCACCACGGAGCACCGTGTCAAAGTGGAGGAGAAGCCCGAAGTCAAGAAAGCCGGCGGCGTCTACTACACCCCCAGGGACATCGTGGAGTACATCGTGGACCATACCGTCGGGGAGGCACTCAAGGAGACGATCCCGTCCAAGGTCGAGCAGCTGCGTATCCTCGACCCCGCCTGCGGTTCCGGCAGCTTCCTGCTAGGATCATATGACAAGCTGCTCAGCTGGCACCTGGACTGGTACGCACAGGAGACGCACCGGGCTAAAGCGCTCAAAGACTACCGCATCATCGAGCCGCGCACAGGTGACTATCGCCTGACCATCGACGAGAAGCGCCGCATCCTGACCAACAACATCTACGGCGTGGATATCGACGACCAGGCGGTCGAGATCGCCAAGCTGTCGCTGACCCTGCGGTTGCTGGAGGGCGAGACCTCTGAGACCGCCGAGCTGTTCACCAGGGGTGGCCGCCAGCGCCTGCTCCCCAAGCTGGAGGCCAACATCAAGTGCGGCAACTCCCTCATCGGTCCCGACTTCTACAGCGACGCCGACGAAAGCCTCTTCATCAGTGACGACACCCGCTACCGCATCAACGCCTTCGACTGGAAGGGCACCTCCGGCTTCAAGCAAGTCTTTGATACCCGTGGCGGTTTCGACGTCGTGCTGGGCAACCCGCCGTATATCCGTATCCAGGCACTCAAGGAGTTCAACCCTGTCGAAGTCGAATACTACAAAGGGAAGTACCGTGCGGCAAGCAAGGGCAACTACGACCTGTATGCCGTATTCGTCGAGAAGGGCTTGAGCGTCCTGAATGATCACGGCCGCCTGGGCTACATCCTGCCACACAAGTTCTTCAACGCCCAATACGGCGAACCGCTGCGCAAGCTGATTGCAGACGGTGGTCATCTGCGGAGCATTGTCCATTTTGGGGACCAGCAGGTCTTTGACAACGCGACCACCTACACGTGCCTGCTCTTCCTTGATGCTCAACCACACGAGAGCTTTCACATCGCCAAGGTCACCGATCTTGCTGCATGGCGCCGCGACCGCTCCGCCACCGAGGGCGATCTTCTCGCGACCACGGCCACCTCAGCCGCATGGAACTTCACTGTCGGCAATGGAGCCGCCCTCTTCGAGAGGTTGAGTAAGATGCCGGTGAAGCTGGGGGACATAGCGCAGAAGATCGCTCAAGGCATTAGGACAAGCGCAAATGAAGTATACGTAGTGAACGTCCTGAGCGATGATGGCACCACGATGGTAGTGAAATCCAAGTTCCTGCAACGCAGCACGCAGATCGAGTCTGCCTCGACACTGCGTTTTGTCGAAGGAAAGGAGATTCGCAGGTACTCGATCAGTCCGACCGGCAAAGCGGTCATCGTTCCGTATCTAGTAGCCCATGGAAAGGCCGAGCTTCTCCCGTCAAAGCAACTCCAGCATGATTGGCCGCTTACCTACGCGTACCTGAACGAGGCCAAGAGTCACTTGCAGGGGCGCGAAGACAACAAGATGGCTGGCGATGACTGGTACGCATTCATCTACCCAAAGAACATCGAGGCGATGACAGCGGCGAAAATCATCGTCCCTGACATTGCATCAGGATCCTCCTTTGCGTGGGACTCGGAGGGAGCGTTCGCCCTTACCAGCGGCTACGCCATCACATTGAAGCGCGACTGTGAAGTAGCACCACTGTACGTCCTCGGCCTGCTCAACAGCTCGTTGATCGAAACATATTGGAAGCAAGTCAGTACCCCGATTCGAGGTGGCTTTTACAGATTCTTCAGCCAATTTCTGGCTCAGCTGCCAATCCGTCCTATCGACTTCGTTAAGCCTGCCGACAAGGCGATGCATGACGAGATGGTCCGCCTCGTCGACCAGATGCTGACGCTTCATCGTCAGCTCGCCGTCTCCGGCACCGACCGCGAGAAGTCCAGCCTTCAGCTCCAGATCACCGCCCTCGACCGCGCCATCGACTCCCTTGTCTTCCGCCTGTACGATCTGGGCGATTCCGACATAGCTGCACTCATCAGCAACCACTGATGAATCATTCCGAGCAGCAAGACCAGGATGACCTAGAGGTCTTCCAGGAATTTGCGCACAGTGAAGGCGGCCCCAGGTCGCACTGGGACTCTGTGGAGCATGGCGATGAGCACAAGGCAGTGCCAGACATGGTCTGCCGGTCAGCAGACGTTATCGCATACTACGAGTTGACTCAGGTTGACCCTAAGGAATTATACGACCTTGTGGCATGGTCCCAATCAGATCGACAGAATCCGTCCTCAAACCGACATTTGTTGACTTCGACGGAGTGGCCTTTGTTTCGCGCGAAGTATCGCGGCTATGTCCTCGACCTTGGCGAACCCGAGGAAAGTGTGCATCCACACAATGCTATCCAGCGGGTATTCAAGTACCTTCTGAAACGCGACCCCCGGATTGACTATCCTCAAGGTCCAGATGGTGAAACGCTCATACCATATGATGACATTACTCCCGACGGAGACCTTGATGTCTCGCTATATAGATTGCATCAAGGCAACCAGTATCTGAGTATCTGCCATCTCCCAGGCGTGTGTCTCTACCCGATGTCTTCTGTAGAAGATCCCGAGATTTGGCACGGAGCAGTCACGTCACGAAATCCTGCCGTCTCCCGGATTGCCGAGAAGTGCGAAAAACAATATCGCGACGAGTCCGGCCGAGAACCGCTTTGCCCCGAGCGCGCGCATCTGGTGCTATGGACCGACATCAGTGGATTCCTCGAAGAGACGACTGAATACCTGGAATCCAGTATTGGCCGCTCCGTCTGGGAGTCAGCTTTCGCCTCAGTCTGGTTGTTTGACCGGGTGCGCCAACGAATCGCCTGTCATATCCTTGGCCCCAGCAGCTCCGAGATACGGTCAGTTACCCCGTAGGACCCGTTGAGTTTCTCTGTATCCCCCTGCGCGTCTACTTGGCTGGAGCCTGGAGAGAATTCTTGCCGATGGTCATTCTTGGCGCAACATGCCCCTCGCGGCTGAACCACAGAATACCAACTACCACCCCTAAACCAGGCTTCTAGTAATCTAGAATTCTTGACTTTCACCACTCTTGGGTTATATACATAGGAGGAAGGTATGGGGAAGAAACGCCTGGTGTTGCTGCCAGAGGTGTTGGAGTTCCTGCATGAACAGGATACTGCGGTTCAGCTCAAATTCTGGGCTATCGTCGAAGAACTGGAGAGAGATGGGGAGCTGTTCATGCCCCATGGCAGGAAACTGGAGCGGAATCTCTTCGAGGTAAGAGTCATTGAACCAGACGGCAGAATCAGGGTCTTCTATGTGTATGAAGGTGTGAACCAACTATTCGGGGTCCATGCGTACAAGAAGGCAACTCAGAAAACGCCACCGGGAGAACTACGAGTCGCCCGCTCCCGGAGAGCAGCCTTGGAACGACGTCTGCAGGAGGAGAACCATGAAGGACATACGTGACATGACGACCGACACGGAAGCGTATCGGTCGGAAATCAAGAAACTCATTGAGACTGATCCGAAGGCGCGGCAGATCTACATCGAGATGAAAGCCGAGTTATCGGCGGCGCGGCAGTTGCGCGAGCTGCGCAAGAGCGTTGGACTGACTCAGAGAGTCGTTGCTGAACGCATGGGCAGGTCTCAGGAATACGTGTCAAAGATCGAACATGCCGGATCTGATCTCGAGTACAGCACTATCGTCCGCTACGCATTGGCCTGTGGAGCCAAGCCCAGGAAGTTGGAATTCGACCCACTCTGAACAGCAATGAGTTGCGCGAAGGAGGTAGCAAGCCTATGACCTACTTTATTATCGATGCGTTCACAGACAGGGCATTCGCCGGAAATCCCGCGGCAGTGTGTCTTCTGGAGAGACCGCTGACTACCGAGCTCATGGCGTCCATCGCACGGGAGATGAACCTGTCGGAGACAGCGTTCGTCCTGTGGGAGGGCGACGCCTGGCGACTGCGGTGGTTCACACCAGCAGTCGAAGTGCCGCTGTGCGGCCACGGGACACTCGCTACTGCCCGGGCGCTGCACGAAGCAGGACTCGTCACCGGTGACAAGGTCCACTTCAACAGCTTGAGTGGGGAGCTTGCCGCCCGATACCAGGGTGACTGGATCGAGCTCGACTTCCCGTCGCTGCCCCCTTCGCCTGCGCCCGTCCCCGCAGGGGTCCTCGACGCTCTGAGGCTCGACACGACTCCCCGCTGGACTGGTGTCAACTCCCACCACTACTGGCTGCTCGACCTCGGTTCGGCGTCCACTGTGCGCGCACTTGCTCCCGACCGTACAGCCACCATGAAACTCAACGTGCCCGGCATCATCGTGACGGGGGCGGGGGATGCGCCGTATGACTTCACGTCCCGCTTCTTTGCGCCCGCTGACGGCATCTTCGAGGACCCGGTCACGGGTTCCGCGCACGCGGCCCTGACGCCCTACTGGAGCAACGTGCTCGGCAAGACCGACTTCGTGGCATACCAGGCATCTTCGCGTGGCGGCATCCTGAAGGTGCGCCTCGCAGGGAACCGCGTACTCATCGCAGGCAGGACCGTCGTGGTAGCAACAGGAGACCTGTACATTCCCTGAAGGACCGCGTGTAAAGTCATGTCTGCAGATGTGAGAAAGGACTCGACTATGAGTGTCCCTAAACTGACCTTCAGACTTGCGACACCAGACGACGCGCCGTTTGTGGCACCTTTCATGTATGACATCGCCCGCAGAGACCTCGACCCGCTGTTCACGGGTCTTGCCGCCAGGCTGTCACCTCTCGATATCATCGAGAGGTTCTATCGGGCTCCCGGCGGGATGTTCTCCTGCCGCAACACCGAAATCGCACTCCACGATGGCCTCCCGGCCGGCTTCATCACTGCGTACAGTGTGGCGTCGAGGAATGGCAGCTCTGCCTGGCTGGTTCGAGCAGCTGGACAGCTGGGAGCCCACGCGCTCGTGCGCCTTGCCTGGCGTGGTGTGGTCGTGGCCAGAGCGCTGCAGCGCAACCTGTCCGGCAGCTGGTTCATCGCTTTCGTTGGTGTGGACTCGCTGCAGCAGTCACTCGGCATCGGTTCCTCTCTCATCGCAAGATCCATCCAGAGGGCCCGCGCGTCCGGGTGTTCCTGCGTCGAACTGGATGTCGACGTCGACAACCCGCGTGCCCAGGCGCTGTACGAGAGAATCGGGTTCCACGTCCTGCACGCCGACCGCCGGACAGCGTCCTCCATCATGGTCGAGAGTCGCCGAATGGTCCTGCAGCTTCCGCCATGAGTCGGGAAGAGCACACAGCTTTCTCTGCTATCCTGTTGGAGTATGACATGAAAAGGAGCGGGACATGAAACCAGCACAAGACACGACCTTCGCCGAAATCGAGTGGACGCAGCCGAAGTGGGGGCATCGAGCATGGGAGCTGCGGTCGGTCGGCAAGACAGTGGGGACCATGGCGATGCCCAGCATGTTCCGAGAGCACGCCGTTGCCACGCTTTCGACAGGAACGCTGGTCTTCAACCGTGTCGGGTTCTGGAGACGCCGCGCGACGGTGGAGACCGAGGACGGGGGCCACGTGGCTGACTTCGAGTCCACCTGGATCGGTGACGGGAGACTGTCGGTCGTCGGAGGGAACACGTATTCCTGGCATACCATCAACATGTGGCGAGGCGAGCGCGCGTGGATGCTGGAGGACAAGGAACCTCTGCTCCGGTTTCGCCAGCAGCGTGGATGGAAGATGGGCATCAACGCAACCCTCATCATCGAGCCGGCAGCTTTGCCTCTGCCCGAACTCCCCATCCTGGTCACCTTTGGCTGGTACCTGTGGGTCCTGGCAGCCTACGCTGCGGCAGCTGCGTCAAGCCACTGACTCGTCACTCTCCTTCCGTCGTCCCCACGGACCCACACGACGATACAAAGACTGGATTCCCGCATACGCGGTACTGGCGGCCCAAGTCCCGGTCATGCCTCGCCTTGACTTGTGAAGACAATGTGAATATCCTGACAAGAAGAATACGTGTCATCTGCGTCGTATATATGACAGGGTACTGACACGGTACCACCCCGGCACGGGGCAGGCGAGAAGGATGGAGGAGGCACGGGCATGGCACGGGTGACACTGGTCTATCCTGACTATACGACGACACGGCTCTACAGCAAACCACGGCAGGCGAGAGTAGACCGCGGGGGCTGGTATGCCGAAGGGCTGGCGGCTCTGTCCGCGACCCTCAAGCAGGCCGGTCACACGGTGAGCCTCGTGCACGTGACCCAACCCCCGACGCGTAAGGACTTCGTCACGCGTCTCACGGCGACGCATCCCGACATCGTCGGGTTCTCTGTGCGCACCAGTGCCTTCCCGTCAGTCAGCGATTGGACCGGCTGGGCGAAGGATGCGGTACACGCACCCATCGTCTGGGGCGGCTATCATGCCTCGCTTGCGCCCGAACGCTGTATGGATGTCGTCAGTGTCGATGCCGTCGTACAGGGCGACGGCGATTTGGTACTACCTCGGCTGGTGGATGCCTGGGTCACCGGTAGGACTCCGCAGGATATTCCCGGCGTCTGGTGGCGCGATGGGCAGGAGCTCCGCCATGAAGCGGTCGGTCCCCTAGTCGCCAACCTCGACGAGCTGCCGATCCCTGATTTCAGCCTGTTCGACCGCAGTCAGCTCATTGCCACCCGCACGCACACCGCACTCGGCATGCTGTCGCGCGGGTGTCCCTTCAGCTGCACCTATTGCACCAACCACGCCTTCCGCTCCCTGTACCCCAATGCGAAGGACTATCACCGGTCACGCACGCCTGAGGGGGCCATCGCCTACATCTAAGCGTTACGGGGCTGGTATCCCGAGGTCCGCGAGTTGCGCTTCCTGGACAACGTCTTCGGCATCTCCACAGACTGGCTTGCCCGGTTCGGAGAGTTGTACAAGCGCAAGGTCGGCCTCCCGTTCGCCTGCGACCACCGCGCCGAGCTCCTGACTCAGGATACTGTCCGGCTGCTGGCCGATATGGGCTGTACACAAGTCTACCTGGGCATCGAGTCGGGCGACGAGGAGCTGCGCCACCGGGCACTGGGCCGCACGATGAGCAACGAACTCCTAGTCCAGGTGAACGAGCGGCTGCACGCGGCAGGCATCCGCGTCTTTGCCTACAACATGGTGGGGCTGCCCGGCGAAACACGCGCCACGGCGCTGCTGACCCCCAAGCTCAATGCACAAGCACACACGGATGACGCGTGTATCAGCGTTTTCTCGCCCTATCCTTCCACGGTCCTGTATGAGGGCAGCATCAAGGACGGGTCTGTCGCCGAACCCATCGACTACACGCGCCTGACGTTTCTCGACCAGCCTGCGTTCCACAGCAACGAGGTCGCCTTCATGGCTCTGTCCTTCAACACACTGCGCCGGTGGTATCAACGGCATGGCACGGACTCGCGCATGGGTCGCCTGATGGACCGCATCGTCCTGTCTCCCCGCCTGCCCATGCACTTCATCGTCGCCGTCACGGAGCACTGGGAAGGGGAACGCGAAATGATGAAGTCCTTCCTGCGCAACCGCGCGCCCGGCGTCTTCCTCTTCGTCAAGCGCCTGCTTCGCGGGCGCGTCACCTCTGCACCACACGCCGCCGCCCACGGCCATCAGGAAGGACCTCCCCGCTCCTGACGTTCTTTCTGCAACGTTCATACCATCCTGGGGTCGTTGACCTTGCCCAGTCACGCCGCGCGCGTAGACTGAGAAGTCAGGAGGCAACACAATGGCGACAGAGATGATCCGACTGCACATAGAGGAGACCGGCGAAGACGTCCTATACCCGCGAGGGGTCCGTCTGGACTCGCTGGCAAAGGACTACGCAGCGTACCATACGTCACGCATCATGGCGGCACGCGTCAACAATGACATCCGCGAGCTGTTCAAGACGTTGAACCACGACGCCACCGTCCGCTTCATCGACATGACGATGGAGGATGGCGCACGCATTTACCAGCGTGGCCTCGTGTTCATTCTGTACGCTGCCGCACGCGACCTCTTTCCCGACCGGAGACTCCGCGTCCTTCATTCGCTGGGGCAGGGGCTCTTCTGCGACTTCCGGGAGATACGCACGACTGATGACGAGGTTGTCCAAATCAAGCAGCGCATGTGTGAGCTCATCGATCAGGATCTGGAGTACCAGAAGCAGGAGCTCTACAAGTGGGACGCCCTGAAGCTGCTGGATGGCATGGGCATGCATGACAAGGCAGAGCTGCTGCGCTTCCGCAGCAAGTCCACAGTCAACATCTACTACCTGGGCAAACACCCCAACTACTTCTACGGCTTCATGCCGCACAGCACCGGCGATACGCCGCTCTACGACCTCATCCCCTATCGCACCGGCATGGTGCTGGTCTTCCCCGGCATCACCAGCCCCAACACCCTGCCGGACTACGTGCCTCAGACCAAGCTGGCCGACATCTTCGGCGAGGCGGAGGAGTGGGGACGCATCATCGGCGTCGAGACGGCGGGAGACCTCAACGATGTCGTGGCCGGCGGCCGCACTCGCGAGCTCATCATGGTCAGCGAGATGCTGCACGAGAAGAAGATCGCGCAGCTGGCCGACCGCGTTACGGTCTCGGGAGCACACCTGGTCCTCATCGCAGGTCCGTCCTCGTCAGGCAAGACAACATTCAGCAAACGTCTGGCTCTGCAGCTCAGGGTCAACGGCTTCGACCCGCACGCAGTCTCGCTCGATGACTACTTCATCGACCGCGACAAAAACCCCCTGGGGCCGGAGGGCAAGCCTGATTTCGAGTGCCTGGAGTCGCTCAATACGGAGAAGTTCAACGAAGACCTCAACCGCATTCTGGCCGGGGAGGCTGTCACGCTGCCAAGGTACAGCTTCAAGGCCGGAACCTCTTCCGACACTGGTGACACCATCGTTCCCAACGACCGCACGATCCTTGTCGTCGAGGGCATCCATGGCCTGAACCCAAAACTGACCTCCCAGATACCGGACAGCGCGAAGTATCGCATCTATGTGTCAGCCCTCACCTTCCTCAACCTGGACGCCGACAACCGCATCCCGACTACCGATGTGCGCATCCTGCGGCGCATGGTACGTGACCACAACTTCCGCGGGTACTCCGCCCTGCAGACCCTGCAGATATGGCACTCTGTCCGCATGGGCGAGGAACGCCACATCTTCCCGTTCCAGGAAAACGCCGACGCCATGTTCAACTCGTCGCTCGTGTACGAGCTGGCCTTCCTCAAGAACTACGCCATGCAGCTGCTGCTGCAAATTGACAACACCGTCCCCGAATACTCCGAGGCGCGCCGGCTGGTCCGCTTCCTGGACTACTTCCTGCCCGTGATGGACATCGACGTCATCCCCAGTACGTCCATCATCCGCGAGTTCATTGGCAACAGCTTCTTCAACTACTAGGCAGAGGCACATATGCATACGGACCGAATCATGCAACTGGCACTGGACATGGCGGGACTCACGGAGGTCCCGGAGGACACGCAGGTGTATGTGCCCGGCGAGATCACGAAGGCGCTGGTGTGCATCGACGCCGACACCGGTCTGCTGAGCATCGCCCGCGACCTGGGGTACGACGGTGTCATCGTGCATCACCCACAGGGAGGCGACGCCATGCTGAACCTGCACCTCGTCATGAACCGGCAACTGCAAACCCTCAGGAAAGCAGGCGTACCAGAGGACGAGGCGCGCGAAGCCCTGAAACCTCGCCAGTTCGGTGTCGAGCGGAACAACCACATGCGCAACTGGGACTATATGCCCAGCGTCGCCCGCCTGATGGGGATGCCGTTCATGAACGTCCACTATCCCTGCGACCTCATGATGGAACGCATCGTGGACACCCACGTTCAGCGGCGCCTGGGCGAGACTGGTTCTGCTGCGACCGTACAGGACCTGACGAACATCCTGCTCGAACTCCCAGAGTACGCGCACGCCAGGACGCGTCCGGCGATTGTCGTGGGGGACCCCGGTGCGTCGGCCGGCAAGGTCGTCACTGCCTTCGCAGGTGGCACCAACGGTGGCGCTTCCGTCGTGGAGACGTACTGGCGCCACGGCGTCGGGACCGTGATGACCCTGCACATGGAAGTCGCCGACATCCTGAAGCTGCGGCAGTCGGAGGTCAAAGGGAGACTCGTCGTCGCCGGGCACATGGCCTGCGATTCCGTGGGACTCAATGCGCTCATCCGGGTTCTGCGGGCAGGTGGGCTCGATCTGACGCCAATGGGCGGCATCGTGCCGGGGGTGTGAAGACGACGATGTTGATACCTGCTTCACTTGTTTCTTAGAATAGCTATATATACTTTCTTGCTGAGTGCCTGTTGTGGCCCGGCAGGAAAGGGTGAGATATGCTGAATACGTTCATTATAGCGCTTCGCGAGGGAGTAGAGATAGCGGTGGTGCTGGCCATCATTCTGGCCTACCTGCATCAATTGGGCGCCGGCCGTTCTGCAAGCAAGGTATGGCTGGGGACAGCGGCGGCGGCGATTGTCAGTGTTGCGGCAGCAGTCGGCATCTTCGCCGTCCTGCACACGACGGAAGTTGAACGCTTCCAGGCCCCTCTCGAGGGAAGCCTGAAGTTCCTGGCGGTCATCATCCTGACGTGGATGACCCTGTGGATGAAGCGAGAGTCGGGGGCGATCGGCTCCGGCCTTCGGCAACGCGTCCTGCATGCCGTCAGCGACGGTTCTGTGTGGATGCTCGCCTCGCTCGCGTTCATCTCTGTGATCCGGGAAGGTATCGAGACGGTCCTCTTTGTCGTCGGCTCCACACAGCAGGCCAGTCCAGCTGCAACCATCAGTGGCGCCGTGCTCGGCTTCGCCGTCGCCGCCGTGCTTGGTGGAATCGTGTACGGCGGGAGCAGGCAGTTGGCTCTCAAACCGTTCTTCACCGTCACGAGTGTCCTCCTCATCGTCATGGCCGCCGGTCTCCTGGTTGGAGGTGTTGGTGAGTTCCAGGGCCTTGGCCTGCTTCCGACAGGAGTCGCCCCTCTCTGGTCCACGCGGACCCTGCTGAGTGACACAAGTATCATCGGTGGCCTGCTGAGCTCTATCTTCGGATATACTGACAGCCCCAATCTCGTGCAGGTCGTCGCATGGATTGCCTATCTGGTTGGAGCACTGTGGGCCTACTTTCGTCCGGCAACGTCAGCATCGGTCACTGGATGACCACCCCCTGGTCAGTTGTCTCGATGGGAGGCAGCCACTCGAGTGGATTGGTCGGCTCACCATCCTGGCGCACTTCGAAGTGCAGGTGAGGGCCAGTGCTGAAGCCCGTGTTGCCCGTATACCCGAGGAGCTGTCCTTTCTTGACGCATTGGTAGGGCTGGACCACAAACTTCCACAAGTGACCGTACACCGTGGCAATGCCTTCACCGTGCAGGACGACGACCATGTTGCCATAGGTGGTCTTGCTGCCGATGTATAGGACGACTCCATCAGCGGCCGCAAGGATGGGCGAGCCATAGTGAGAGCGCAGGTCGACGCCCCGGTGAAACGCCTCTTCACCGATGATGGGGTGCATGCGTTCGCCATAGGGCGACGTGACCTTCATAGGTCCCGTCAGCGGCCATGCCAGCTCTGCCACGGGGTGGAGTTGAGCGGCGACCGCTGGGTCGCATCCCGCGATGACCGACCGAACCAGTTGGTCCTCACGGTCGCCCTGACGTGCCATGGCTTCGTGGTCACCTGCCTCGACCGCAGCCACATCTCCTGCCTCTTCAGCCTCGGCCACCCGCAGCATGCTTTCCTGCCGTGCCACCTGGGCACTATAAGCGATGTCGGCCTCCTGCCACAGGAGTTGCTGTCTGGCCCGCCAGACGTCCGCCGACTGCACGTAGGCAACCGCGTGGCGCTCGTCGGCACGGTCACGGCTGAACCCGACCGAAACGACGACTGCCGCTGCAACTGCTATTACCAGCAGGATCCATCCCACTGCCTTGCGCATGTTCACTCTCTGGACCTCCACGTTCGCGGCACCCAGTCATCTGGGCCTAGTCTTTTAGTATATGGCCCTCGCCGGCCTGGGCAACGGCAATAAGGTTAAGGATGGATTCCCGCATGCGCGGGAATGACAGATCAGAGGTCGGTCGGTTCTTGTCGTCCCCGCGAAGGCGGGGACCCACATGATGATGCAATGATGGATTCCCGCATACGCGGGAATGACAGATCAGAGGTCGGTCGGTTCTTGTCGTCCCCGCGAAGGCGGGGACCCACATGATGATGCAATGATGGATTCCCGCATGCGCGGGAATGACGATGCGTCCTACTGCTTTGCCGGAAGGTCCCGCTGCGCCGCCAGAGCGCGGTCAATCTCCTGCAGGATGTGCTTGGCGCTGCGCCAATCCAGCATCAGGACGGGCAGGTCCCTCTTGTGGGCCTCGTTGATCACCTTCCCCGAGAAGGAATGGCTGATGTACGAGGTCAGGACGACCACGAGGCGGGTCGTGGCAAGAACTGCGGGGTCGAGGTCTTCCTTGCCGTTCGTAGCGATACAGACACTGTTGGGAAGCCATGTCTGCAGGTTCCGGGACAGCGTCTCATGCCCACCGGCAACCAGGACCCGCTCGGTGAGGGAGCGCACGGTGTACTGCACTTCAGCCTCAGACTCGTCACGCGCCGAGAGAATACCCAGCAGCCGCGAGATCTCAGCCTCGCGTGCGCTCAGCCGGTCGCGTGCCCGATCCAGCTCACCGGTCAGGCGGTGCGACTCGCGCAGTTGCACCGCAAGATCCGCGCGTGCCCTGCGCAGTTCTACGCCGTCTTCCGGGGAGCCGACCGATGGACTCGGCCCGTACATAGTCGGTGACTTTGTCACCGGTATCTGTCTCAAAGCAAAGAGTCCAGCGAGCATGCTGACGGCTGTCCCATCGTCGAGTCCGGTATCGGCTCCAGCAAGCAGAAAGGCGGCTTGCCAGACGTCGCCCGGTCCTGGAGAGACAGCCTGGTCCATCTGTGCTATCTGCCTGAGAAGGTCACGAGCGGCGCTCAGGCGCGCAGCCAGCTCCCGGTCTCCAGAGTCCCCACTCGTCGCCCGCCACCACAGCTCGTCATACCTCAAAGCGGCATCATAGCGGGACTGGCTTTCCGTATCGATCTCCGCCGCTGCCAGGGTCAGGCGGTGCAGCGCCTTGACGAGCGAATGATCCAAAGCCTCACGCAACGGGGTCTCCGCCACCGGGACACCGCAGACGCCAGCGTACCATACCAGTACCACCAGTTCCACATCGGGTTCTTGCTGCTGTTCCCTCGGATGCATTGCTCTGAACCGCTCCAGGCTGATACTCTCGCCGGCGCTGACCGTCTGCCACGCGCGGCGCCAGCCATCGCGCATGATCTCACCCAGGCAGGACCGCGCCCGCTGGTCGTGCTGTGCCGCCACCGCCACACCGACCAGCCTGCACGCATACGGTGCGTCTTCCATGGACAGCGTGATCAGCGCCGGATGACGCACGAGCATACTGCTTGCGATCTGCGCGTCCCACGTGGGGTCAGCCAGCCGCAGCGCGTCATCGATATGCCGATGCAGATGTGCATTCGCTGCACACGCCGCAAGCGCAAACGGAGTGAAATCGGGCTGGATGGCAGGATGTACAGACGGGATGACGGGACCGGGGTGCTGTCCGCCAGCTAGTTGACCTTTCAGTACCTGCGCCAGTCGTGCCTTCTCGTTCTCATCCATCGCTCACCTCCCGCAATGGATAGTATATTGCCGGCTACGGCATTGTCACGACGCAAGCATCAACATCCTGGGAGCCTGCAGGAGGTGTACATCAGTTCGGGTGATTCCTACAGCTGGATCTCCTCCGGCCAGGGATCGTGCAGACAGACGCTCCAGATACGGTCGACGGCCCGAAGGGCGACCTCGTTCTGCAGCAGGTGGATCCAGAACGCGCCTCGTTCCGTGAGCCACAACCGGCCGGCCTCTTCGCGGACCATGCCGAGCGCCCGCGCCTTGGCCAGTAGCAGCCACAATTTGCCTGCATCAGCGCGAAAGTGGTCCCGCAGTTGCGCGATGTCCATGCTGGAGTCATATAGGCGCCAGTAGAGCCAGAACGACCGTTCCATGGCCGGCGTAAAAGGCATGGACAGTGCCACCGGAGAGCGGCCTGCAGCGCACGCCGCCGTGTACTCCGACACGGAGAACGTGTTGAACCAGGACAACCCGTTAATGTGCGACCCGGAGCCCGCCCCGAAGCCGAGGTACTCGTCCCGTGTGACCGAGGAATACCGCGGACCCTGACCCTTCTGGAACCCCCAGACGGATACGCGCCGATAGCCGTGGCCCTCGAGGAACGTATGCATCGCATGATACATGGCGCGCCGCTCACGCGTTGGTGGCATGCGCAGCTCGGGCAGGCCCTGCGAACGCCCAGCCGTCGAATAGGGGAACGAGAACAAGGGGTAGCAGGTCACCTGGTCCACGCCCAGCTGTGTCACGAGTTCCAGGTCGTGCAGGAAATTCTGGACTGTCTGCCCGGGGAGGCAGAACATCAGGTCGACATTCAGGGACTGGAACCCTCCGGCCTGCGCTACCCTCACCGCCGCGCGCGCTGCTTCACTGCTGTATGTCCGGCCGATCGCTCGCAGGAGACGATCGTTGAAGCTCTGCACGCCCAGACTGAGGACGTCGACGCCAAGGGCACGCAGACGCGTCACTGCATCCGGTGTGATGTCGCCGACGGTCGTCTCCAGGGCAACCTCGCCCGTGATGTCGAAGACCCTGTGGAAGCCCTCCAGCACCGGCCCAAGCTGGTTCATCATGGTTGTGGGCGTGCCGCCGCCAATGTAGAGAGACGATGCCTGGATGTTGTGCTCACCGCCCGCGTACCTGGCCAGTTCCGCGAGAACCGCCTGCGCATAGGGTTCCGCCAGATCGGGATCATACGCAATACGGTTGTACGGACAGTATGGGCACAGGCTCCGGCAGAAGGGGATGTGCAGGTACAGCCCCGCCCGCGTGACGCCAGGCGGTGTGAACCCAGTGGCTGGGCGCAGGATAAAGTCCCGGTCGGGCCCCGCAAGATACCTCCGGCAAACTCGCGCCACCAACCGCATCACATCACCCATTCGTGCCACCTCTCGTTCCTGAGATCCAACCTCCCGCGGCACCAGTATACGCCCGCGCTGAGGAAACTGTGCTAGAATATTTGTGGAACCACCCATGCCTGTGGTTTCGCAAGGGGACATCACCGCCTTCTCGATACAGAGGAGCGGCTGCGATTGTTGCGCCGAGGATGCCGCCGATACCCTATATGGAGGTTTGGCATGAAAACACCGCTCAAGAGAAGTACCCTCATTCTGACTCAATTCGCCATGCTTCTCGCTATCGAGGCTGTGGTCTGCTTCACTCCGCTGGGATCGCTTCCAGCGATCGGACCGATCGTTGCGACCCTCGCCATGGTCCCGGTCATCATCACAGCCATCCTTCTCGGCACCGGCGCGGGTGCAGCCATGGGGGCGTTCGCCGGCCTGTTCAGCTTTTTGGTCTGGACGTTCACCCCGCCGAACCCTCTTGTCGCGTTTGTCTTCACCCCGTTCTACGCGCTCGGGACCACGCGAGGCAATGTGTGGAGCCTTGTCATTTGCTTTGTGCCGAGGATCCTTGTCGGCGTGGTAGCGGGCGCCTGTTTCAAGCTGTTCACCCGCTTGAAATGGAAGAGTGGCGTCGTCTATGGCCTCAGTGGAGCGCTGGGCAGTCTCGCGAACACCTTTGGAGTCCTTGGGGGCATCTATGTGTTCTTTGGCCACAGCTACGCCACGGTGCTCGGGAAAGGGTTCGACGTGCTTCTCGGATTGATCGGCCTGACCATCCTGACGAGCGGCATTCCCGAAGCGGTGATCGGCGGGGTGGCCGCATACGCCGTCTGCCGGCCCATACAGAGACAGATGAAGCGCGATCTTGACTAAATCCTATCATTCAGCGCCTTCGCCCCTATCCAGGTACCGATAGGAACAGTGTAATAGTCAATCCTCCGGAGACCGAGAACCCGTGGGTTTGCGCCCACGGGTTCTTCTGCCTGACGTGAACGGTTTTGTAAAATGTGTGGACCTGACCCCGGTTGGTGTAGCAGCCCATCCTTCGGCTTGACACCGACCGCCGATTCCATACAATCCGCCCATGGAAAACCAATCGATCTTCCGACAGGCTGCACGCCATACTCTCCCGGTTCTGATGGGGTACATCCCTCTCGGCGTCGCATTCGGGTTCGTGGCAGTGCAGGCCGGACACCCATGGTGGTATCCAGTGACCATGAGCATCTTCGTCTACTCGGGAGCCACCCAGTTCTTCATCCTTGGACTGTCTGCGACTGGCATGTCCATGCCAACGGCTGTCATGATGGCGTGCCTGCTCAACCTGCGCCACTCCTTCTATGGCCTGTCGCTCCTTATCAAGTTCTCCGGCGCACGGTGGGCCAAGCCATACCTGATCTTCGCCATCACGGACGAGACCTTCGCCCTGCTGACGACCACCCTGGAACCGGATCCTTCCACAAGAACTCGGCTGTACGTCGCCATCTCACTCCTCGACCAGCTGTACTGGGTTGCTGGAACGCTCATCGGCGCCCTCCTGGGAACAGCGGTCCCCGCCACCATCACGGGCATCGAGTTTTCGCTGATAGCTCTGTTTGTGGTCCTAGCCGTCGGAAGCACGGAGAGAATCCGTTCGCTGGTTCCCCTTGCTGTCGCCCTGGCAACGACCGTGGTCGGACGCCTCGTTCTTCCATCATCGGCCGTTCTGCCGGCCTCCATCGCTGTTGGAACAGGCTTGCTGCTGCTTCTCGCAAGGCACACGGACGATGCCTGACTCCCTCGTTGTCCTCGCCGTCATGGCAGGCATCACCTTCGCAAGCCGCCTGCTGCCGTTCCTGCTGTTCAGCCGAAAGCGCCCGCCCCGCTGGGTTGCCACCGTCGAGACTGTTCTGCCACCACTTGTTCTATGGCTTCTCGTCTTCTACTCGCTCAGTAGCATTTCGTGGCGCATAATGCCCTACGGGATACCGGCACTTGCGGGCGTGGCGATTACCGTCCTCGCCCACCGGTGGAAACACAGCGCTCTCCTGAGCATTCTCTCAGGAACGGCAGTCTACATGGTGCTGACACGGCTGCTCGCGTAGTGTTCCGTGCCCGTCATGGAGAGTCGCAGACATCGCCTGACGTAACCGCGTCATCAGCCGGTCACCGGACGTTTCACCGTCCTATTGGACGCTGAACGCTGCCGTGGTACAATGCTTGGTGTAGCCAACCTTTGCGGGAGGAACACATGAGTGTACTGGAAGATATTCGAGCCAAGGCAAAGGCCCTGCACCGCACTGTCATTCTGCCCGAGGGCAATGAAGAACGTACCCTCAAAGCGGCACAGATGCTGGTCAGCGGAGGAATGGCGGACGTCATCCTGGTCGAGGACGAGACATCCATCCGCGCCAATGCGACCCGCCTCGGCGTCGACCTGACCGGGATGCAGATCGTGGATCCGAACACATCACCCAAGGCGGCCGAGTTTGCCACCCTCATCTATGAAAAGCGCAAAGCCAAGGGCATGACACCCGAGAAGGCGGCCGAGCTATCTGTGGACCCCATCTACTTCGCCACCTGCATGCTGGAGACCGGCATGGCGCACGCCTTGGTCACGGGCGCTGTTCACAGCACCGGCGACATGCTGCGGCCTGCCTTGCAGATCGTCGGCACCGCGCCTGGCGGCAAGACGGTCAGCTCGATGTTCCTCATGGTCATGCCCGACGGCAAGCTGCTGGGCTTCGGTGACTGTGCCGTCATCCCTGACCCCACTGTCGACCAGCTGTCCGACATCGCGATCGCAACCGCAAAGACGTATAAGACGCTGACGGGTATCGAGCCCGCCGTCGCGATGCTGTCCTTCAGTACCAAAGGCTCTGCCGAGCATGAGATGGTCACCAAGGTTCGTGAGGCGACTGCACTGGCACACCGGAAGGCACCCGAGCTCCTGCTCGACGGCGAACTGCAGTTCGACGCCGCGTACGTTCCCTCCGTCGGTGCGCGCAAGGCTCCGGGCAGCCCGGTCGCAGGCAAGGCCAACGTGTTCATCTTCCCCGAGCTCAATGCAGGTAACATCGGCTACAAGATAGTCCAGCACCTGGCAGGCGCTCAGGCTATCGGGCCGATTTCGCAGGGTCTTGCCAAGCCCGCCAACGACCTGTCCCGTGGCTGCTCACCCGAGGACATCCGCGACGTCTGCTGCATTGCGCTCCTCAACGCGTAGTTGCGAGGATTGGCCCACACGACATAGAAATCTGGGGGGCAGCCGTGTGCTGCCCCTTTCGTGACTCCGGAGGAATGCATGGAACAGAAGAAGGCAATCACCTATACAGCCGGTCACGCGTCAGTCAGGAAACAGCTTCTGCTGTTCTGGATCTTCTTCATCATCGGGGCGTTTACCATCGGAGGCGGGTACGCCATGATCCTCATGATGAAGCGCTATCTCGTCGAGCAGTATCACTGGCTCAAGGATGAGGAGTTCTATGACATGCTGGCCATCAGCCAGGTCACGCCCGGCCCCATCGCCGTCAACATGGCGACGTTTGTCGGCTACACGCAAGGCGGTATCCTGGGGTCCGTCCTTGCCACACTGGGCGTCAGTATCCCGGCCGTGGCCGTCATCATCGTCATCGCCATCTTCTTCCCCGGCTTCAAGGACAACGTCTGGGTCCAGCGCTTCTTTGCCGGCGTCATTGTGGGCGTCGTCGCACAGATAGCGACCATCGTCCTTGACTTGGGCAAACGGCAGAAATGGACCATTGTCTCCGCTGTCGTATGCGCTGCATCGCTCGGCATCCTGTTCTTCGTCCACCAGGTCAGCCCTGTCTGGCTCATCCTGGGCGGCGGCCTGGTCGGCATCACCGTCGAGGCGTTCAAACGGCGTGGAACAGTGCCTACCGTCGGAAAGAGCGTGTCATGATCAGCTTCCTTGCATTGTTCGGCGTTTTCTTCAAGATAGGGATCTTCACGTTCGGCGGCGGACAGGCCATGATCCCGCTGCTGCAGAAAGACCTGGTTGTCAATCTGGCCTGGGTTCCCATGAAGGAGTTTCTGGACTTCGTCGCCATCAGCGAAATCACGCCGGGTCCGGTCGCCATCAACATGGCGACCTTTGTGGGGTACAAGCTGCGCGGTCTCACCGGCGCGCTGGTCACCTCGATGGGTGTCATCCTGCCCTCGTTCATCATCATCCTCATCATCGCGACCGTCGCACACACGTTCCGCACAAACCGCTGGGTCTCAGCATTTCTCGACGGCCTGAAACCCGTCGTGCTGGCCCTGCTCACCTACGCGGTCTATTCCATCGCCAGGGGCGGAATCCCGGCGTGGTGGGGATACATCGCAGCACTCAGTATCCTTTTGCTTATACTGAAGTATGGGAAGAAGCTCAACCTGTTCCTGGTCTTGCTTGCAGCCGGTGGACTCGGACTCCTGATGTTCAGGTAAAGGGGGAACTACATGAAGAAAGCTATCGACAACTACCTCAACGAACACGAGAACGAGATGATGGTGGCACTGTCCGGCGCCATTGCTATCCCGTCAGTCAAAGACCCGGCGACGGCCAACTCGCATGCTCCGTTTGGCAAAGAGATCGGCCGTGCTCTCGAGTTCATGCTCAAGACCGCCGAAGGACGACGGTTTGCGGCCGAGAACATGGAGAACTATGTCGGCCGCGTCCGCTGGGGCGGCGATGGGACACAATATGCCGTCCTGACCCATGTCGACGTCGTGCCAGAAGGAACGGGCTGGAGTGTTCCCCCGTTTGCCGGGACCATCAAGGACGGCCGGCTGTACGGCCGAGGCTCCGCCGACGACAAGGGACCAGCCATTGCCTCCATCTTTGCGCTGGCTGCCGCCCGTGCGGCGCTGCAAGCGCAGCACATCGAGCCCAGGAACGCTATCATGCTGCTGTTTGGCACCGACGAGGAGTCCGGATGGGCCGACTTCGACTACTACTTCAAGAAGTACGGCATCCCCGAGTCCGGATTCAGCCCAGACGCTGAGTTCCCTATCGTCAACGGCGAGAAGGGTATCCTCAACCTGCAGCTGGCCGGTCATGGCACACACGGAGGCATGCTGCGCCACGCCGAGGGCGGCACGCGTTCCAATGTCGTCCCGCAGCACGCCGAGGCGGTCCTGGTCACCGATCATGACAAGCTGCAGCGTCTGCAAGGATTGATCGAACGCCTGCCCAAGGACGAGTTTTCGGTATCAACGACGCTCGCAAACGGCGAGTTGAAGCTCGACGTGGAAGGCATGCCCGCCCATGCATCTACTCCCGAGAAGGGCCGCAACGCCATTGGCAAGCTGTTGCAAGTACTGGACGCCGTACACTGTCTCGAGGACGACGAGTCCCTGCAGTTCCTTGCACGCGAGATTGGTACCGAGTGGACCGGGCACCGTGTGGGCGTGGATTTTGCGGATGAGGTCTCGGGTGTCCTCACGCTCAACCTGGGTACCCTGCATATCGACCATGACGACAGCACCGCGGTCGTCAACATCCGGTATCCAATCACGATCACAAGTAAGCAGGTCACCGACCAGTTCGTCGAGAAACTGCTGGGGACCAAGGTCGAGTTCACGGTCATGTCTGACAGCACGCCACACTATGTCGATCCCGGCACGCCCCTCATCCAGACCCTGCAGAAGGCGTATACAGAATATACGGGCACGGAAGCAAAGTGCTTTGCCATCGGCGGCGGCACCTATGCGCGGGCCATCCCTGGCGCAGTTGCCTTTGGACCACTGTTCCCCGGTCAGCCGATGACTGAGCATGGACCGGACGAGTATATCGACGTCGACTCCCTGCTCAAGGCGACGCGCATCTACGCGTACGCCATGGCAGAGCTCTTGAAGGGATAGGGTGGGCACCGAGCGCGAAGTCAAGTATCAGGTCCTGGATCAGGCGCTGTTTCGCCGCCTGAACGCCATGGATCACATTGGAAACTTCGCGCTCGAGCATGCCGGGACCGTCGACATCCTGACCATCTACCTCGACACTCCCGACCTGACCCTGTTCTACAGCCACCACGCCCTGCGTCTGCGCATCATGCAGGGCAGGGTTTTTCTGTCTCTCAAGGGTCCGTCCTCCTCGCCGGACGGGCTCGTGCAGGAGCGTCCCGAGGACGAGGTCGACGCCCTGCGTTTTTCGGAGAAATCGCTGCCAAACGTCGAGGACATCCTGCGCCTGATGCCTTCGTCAGTGATCCTGCTGAAGGACCTGACCCTGTCTGCTTCCCTGCGATCAATGGACAAGCGCTCCCTGCACTACATCCTCCATGAGGGCGAGCGCGCCTACGAGATCGCGTGTGACACGGTCGCCTTCAGCTCCCCCCGTAAGCCCGGTCACAAGGCAGAGGCAACCGAACTGGAGATCGAACAGAAAGCCGGTTCGGTCGAGGGTCTTCGGGACCTGATGCGCGTGTTCGAGACGTTCTTCGCTGTCGTTCCCCGTCGCGCCTCATCGAAGTACCAGGACGGGCTCAAGGCACTCGAACTCATCTGACGGACATTCCGTCATCAATTGTGAACCCCATTGTGCCTGACCCCAAGGGGTTCACAATTAGTCAGTGAAGGACGCGAGTGAGCATATGACGCAGGTCGTCGAGGTCAAGCGGCAGACCCAGGACGCCGTCGACGGATGATGCCTTGTCAGCAGGACAACCGACGCCGTGCTGGCAAATGACGATCACCGGCAAACCCAGACGTCCACGGCCTTCCACCGCCGCGTCCAGGTCGGAGCTGTCGCCGATGACGGCCAGTACGACACGCGGAGCGAAGTACGCCATATCCTGAGCAGCGCCCTCCCAGGTCAACGACGCCTGCGCCGTGCACCCGGTCGCGCCGAGCAGCATGACGAGCGGTGACGGCTTGCCGACGACGAGGACGCGCGTCCCCCTGAGGTTCATCTCCTGTACCGGCTGCGTGGGGCCAGAGCTGAACGAAGACTGCTGCGCCACCTCCTTTGCCACTGTCAGGACAATGCTGGTGACTCCCGGGACAGACGTGACATCAAGCGATGCTCCGCTCCTGGTTGCCACCGCCTGCGCCGCCGACGCGAGCAGTTCTGCCTCCGTGCCATCCTCAGTGCTGATCGCCTGGGTGACGCCGTAAAGCTCCAGTCGAATCTCTGCGCGTTCACTCATGGGACCACTGGTAATGCTCAACTGGACGCCCGTGACCGGCTTGAGCCGAAGGACCCCAGATTTGATGAGCAAGACCAGTACATTCTCCAGGTCGTTGTCGGTCATGCGCACGGGAACGGCATGTCCGGGCAACTCCTTTGTAACCGTGACTCCCTTGAGATACAGTGTCCCAGCCAGGTCGAGCGCATCCGAGGCCACCTTGACCGCGTCGCATGTCGCCGCGCCCTTGGCGCTATCGCGCGCGAAGTTCAGCATCTTGCGCGCCAGAACTGAAGCTCGTGTGGCGGACTCCTCGATAGCAGCCATCGACACGGCGAGGGGACTATCTTCGGGTACGTCCATCTTGGCCAGCGCCGCGTTGCCAAGCACTCCCTGCATCATGTTGTTGAAGTCGTGGGTCACCTGCACGGACAGCTCCGCCACACTGCGATAGCGGGCCAACAACAACAGGATTCCGCGCGCTTCATCGACCCTGGCCCTGAGGGTGACCACACTCATGACCGCAGCCACGCAGCGCAGGCAAACCGCAGACGGTTTGCCCACCCCCGAACCGTCACGTGCAGACTCGGCGATCACCAGTCCAATGGTCTGTCCCTGGTCGTGGAGGGCTGCCACGCCGACCGCGGAAACGTCGCCCTCGTCGACAGTCGCCCAACGGACCACGCTATCCGTCAGCACGGCTCCCAGCATCGAGGCCGCCACAATCGGCACTCTGATGCGGGTGAGCGTTTCGCCGGGATCATGTCCTGTCGCCAACAAATCTAGCAGATCCTCGCCTGCCACCCTGCGGTAGACGGAGAGGAGCACCTTGCCGGTCACGTCGCCAAGTGCCGCCTGGGCCTCCAGCACGGCCTGCTCGGTCGAGACTGCGTCTATCACGCGCACCATACTGCGGAGGCACGAGCACGGGCAGCTCCCGGGAACACAGGAAGCATCAGGCTCCTGCTGTGCCTGGTCGGCCGGCAGCTCCACCATCGTTGTCCAGCTCCAATCCTTCATCTCACCCCCCCTTGCGACTGTGCTCTCATGCCCCAGACCAGTTGCAATGCACAGCACCCAGCGAACTTGCCGGCTCTGGAGACATCTTCATGAAAACCCTCTTTGTCACGCACCATCCTCTGTGCTAGTCTGACGTCCCTGTGTCAATCGACCCTCCCGGGTCAGCATCTCGACAACGGCGTTCTGGCTCCGATGATACTCCCGGGCCACGTACGGTGACAACATGGAGTGCAGCAGTGCTGCGTACTTCATCCTGAAATGCACGACGTCGCCTTCGCAGAAATCGTACTCTGCCTCTGTCACGTCGAGCACCATATGATCGCTGGAGCTGCCGGCTATCGTGACACCGTCGTCCAGAGGTATCAGAGCGCCTGGGTCCGTGTCGGTATATCCCAGTGCCACCACCGCGCGCCTGCGGACACCACGGTCCACGACATGGGGTTGCCGGCCTTCCGCGTCCAAGCCTACCGGCCCGTCGGGCGCGCTCGGCTTCTCCCGCACCTCGATGACCTCGGCCTCCAGGACAAACGCGTCCTGGCGCAGCCAGGGGATGACGCGCGAGTCGGTCGTACTGACACCCAGCAGCAACGCCTCGCCCGCTCGCAGCTCGGTCACCGTCGGTGACAGCAAGCCATGCTCGATCAGGTCGAGGGCTACCGTTCCTCCGGTCGAGACAATCTGCAGGGGTAGCCCTGTCTCGCGGCGGACACGCGCGGCTGACGCACCGAACAGTTCCTGGTTCTCGGCGGTGGGTAAGATCCCGGTGATACATCCCACATTTGCCGCCAGGCCCACGACCTCCACACCCGCAATCCTCGATGCGGCAAGGACGAATGGGGTCAGCTCCGACGTCGGCACGCCGTCGCGACGGTCTCCCATTTCGACCACCGCGAGGACGTCACAGGTCGTTCCCTTGGCCAGAGCAGCCTCACCCAGCGCCTCCATGGCACTCAACTCCGACATAAACGCGCGGTCGGTGATGTGTGGAACCAGATGCATCTGTGAGTGCGGAGGCTGCCTGAGGAGCGTCAATTCCAGGACACCAAACTCCTCCTGACGCAGGCTCAGAAAGTCGTGGACGCGCGAATCGCCGATGCTGTGAATGCCACCGCGCATGAACGCCTGAACGATCTCGGCGTCCGACGTCACTCCTTTGGTGACGGCCACGACACCTAGTCCGTGCTCCCGACAGAGTGAGCGGACCTTGGCGGCATTATCGGTCAGACAATCGAGGTCGACGACGACACGCGGAAAACTACTCACTGTATGTACGCTCCTGTCGGCAGCGCTTGATTGAACTGGCAGTGCTGTGACATATTCAGTGTAGCTCGCCCGTCCGCTGTGGAAAGACCAGAACGCGGGCTTGCCCAGGATCCTATCACATGAAACGAGATGGACGCCGGCTCCAGCCGGCGTCCATCAATGTTGGGTCGGGATTCCAGAAGGTCAGACGGTCTCGCGCTGAGCCTCGGTAACCATCGTGGTCTCGGGCCGCTCTGCGTCGATGCGTTCGACGGCAGTCTGAATGATGCGGCCGATAAGGTCCTCGTACGATAGTCCCATCAGTTCTGCCATGACGGGAATATCGCTCTTGCCCTTGGTCAGACCGGCCAGCGGGTTGATCTCCATGAACGATGGCTCGCCGTTTGCGTCGAATCGCATGTCGATACGGGCGCAGTCACGACAGTGCAGTGCCTTGAACACCCCCACGGCCAGGTCGCGCACCCTCTGGTATTCGTCGGCAGTGAGGTCGGCGGGGCACTCGGGGATGAGGTACTTCTCCCAGTGGTGCTTGATCTCCGGCGTGTAGAAGAAATCCTTCTCGGTTCCGCTCAGCAGCTTGAACGACATCACCCCGAGAACCTCTGGCTCCCGATTACCGATGACTCCCACGGTAACTTCGCGCCCAGGCAGAAACTCCTCGATGAGGATGCTCGATCCGGGATACGCTGCAAGCAGCTCACCCACCTGGTTGCGGAGCTCGTCGTCGCAGGTGACCCGGGAGTTGTCGTTAATGCCCATGCTGGAGCCCTCGCGGGATGGCTTGACGAACAGCGGATACTTGGGAGCGCCGGTCTGGATGATGGCCTCAACCTGAACAGGATTGTCCACGGACCAGAAGGCCGGCGTGTTGATGCCGTCCTGCATCAGGACCTGTTTGGTTATCGTCTTGTCGAGCGCCAGAGACAGAGCCAGCGTGTCGGAGAAGGTGTATGGGATCCCCATCATGTCGAGGATGGCCGGCATCTGCGACTCACGGGCGCGGCCGTATAGTCCCTCGGCGATATTGAAGACCAGGTCGACGGGCTGCCGTCTCAGGCGCGCGATGGCGTCCAACCCGAATCCCAGCCGCACAGGTTCGTGCCCGGCTGCGATAATGCCTTTCTCGATATTCCGAACCGTCTCCAGGGAATCGAACTCGTCCGCCCTGTCGGATGGGATTCCTTCTACGGCTGCAACTTCAGTAAACAGGTTGTAGGTAATGCCTATACGCATGATACGTTCTCCTCGTTGTTGGATGGGTGATGAGTAGGGTTTTGCTCATGACTATCCAGCCCGACCATCGCCGAGGAACGCGGACAACGGCTGGAGCCGCCGCTCATCAGAGGGGAGAATCAGTGCTGAAAGGCTGTTACCGGTGGAAAGGGAACGTGCGTACAGCCCCCGTCTATGCCGCTTGCGGCTTGGGGGTGGTTCGTCGACAGACTCGTGGTCTTCGTACGAAAGAACCATTCTGGTATCTGTGTTCACGCAGTTGTCTCCCATGAAGCAAAATGAACTTCGCAACAACTATAGTGGGGTCGATTCTCTTGTCAATAGCCTCGGCCCCGCTTGTCACCCGCACTATGTGAGCATCTGAACAAGGCTCTGCATCAACGTTTGTGTTTCTTCTTGACCGCCGTGGCGCTCACAGCCTTCACTTCAGAACCAGCCCCGCTGTAGTGCGAAGCAGCCCCCGTACGAGCGGGAGGAGCTTTTGATGCACTATTCAGGCTGGTGGCTGCAACAGGAGACTTCACACTTCGCCTGGTTCCGACAGCCGGGGCCGCCGGCCTGCCGAAGGTTCCACGCGCACTGGTGACAACGGCCAGTCGCTTATCCACCAGATCCTTACGGTCCTCAAGTGGCTTCAACAGCTCATCGCACGTCAGGTCAAGATTGATCGGCGTGACAGAGACATAGTTGTTGATCAGTGCATAGCCGTCGCTACCGGGCTTGGCATCGTGGGGACCGGAGTTTCCGGCAATCCAATAGTAGGCGCGACCGCGCGGACTGAACTGCTTCTCCACGAAGTTCTCATAGGCCCTGAACCCCTGTTTGGTGATCATGACCCCCTGAACGTCACTCAAGGGGACGTTGGGGACGTTAACATTGAGGATGGCAGGTGCCTTGACCAGATCGGCATAGAACGCCGGTTCAGCCAGGATTTCCATGAGCACAGCCGCCGCCGTCTCAAAATGGTGGGGCTGCACGCCGTGCACCATATCCAGACTGACCGCGATGGACGGATGCCCCTGGCGGAGTCCTTCGAGGGCGGCACTGACGGTCCCGCTGTAGAGAACGTCCACCCCGACGTTCGGCCCATGGTTGCACCCGCTGACGACGATGTCCGGCGGATTGTCCTTCATCACATCAAGCAGAGCCACCAGGACACAGTCGGTAGGAGTTCCGCGAAGAGCAAAACCCTTCAGACCACACGGCATTGTCACCTCGCGGATCGGCAGGATGTCGCCCAGTGTAAGAGAATGGCTGGAACCGCTCTGGTTGCCCTCCGGGGCGACGACTGTCACGTCGAACGTTGCTGCCAGTGCCGCTCCAACTGCGTTGATCCCGTTGGCAAAGATCCCGTCGTCGTTGGTGAGCAGGATTCGTATGCGTCGAGCCTTTCTGGTTGCGCTCATGTCAGCTCCTTAGAACTCGTATGTCACGCCTTTCCTCACTGCAATCGTGTCCTTGATGTACCCGTTCAGGGCCTCGGGTGCCTTGGAATGCATAGGCACCAGAACGCTGGGGTCCGCCCTCATGACCAGATCCTTGATATCGAGTTCACTCGCATGCCCGGGGGTAGCGATGCGGTAGAAGTCCAACCTGAAATCCTTGACCCACTTCATGAGGACAGTATAGTTCGGATCATACTGCCCGAGAGGTTCGCCACCGGACTGGATGAACACGGTATGCGGGGCGGGGTTGATCTCCACCAGTTCGCCAAGGTCGGGAAAATCGAGCTGCAACATATACTTGGCGGGTTCGGTGGTGATATCTGCGGCGCGTAGCGCGGTCACCAGGTACTCCTGCTCGAACAGCCGATAGTCGGGCGCCAGGTACTTGCCCGAACCACGCCGGGCAAGGTACACTTCGGCGTTCTTCATGAGCCGCTCGAGCTCGCTGTCGAAACGAGCGAACTTCCGGGCCATCAGCATATGCTGCGGTTGCAGGACCATTGTCCGTCCCGTCTTTTCTGCGACACGCAGGAACACCTTGAGGCGATCCGTGTCGAGGATGTAGTAGTTGGTCAGCACGAGCCCGGGGGCTGTGCCGACCGCCCTCGTGGCAAGCTCCTGGACTTCGTTCTCAGTCAGTTGGTCGATACTGCCGAACCCCAGCCTGGTCCCCTCGGTGAGAAGAACAGTCTTGAAATGCTGCTTCTCCTGGCGCATCAGCTCGACGAAAGCGCGCACTCGCTCCGGGTGTCTGCCGTGCAGACGATAGTCCGCCGTGTAGATGACCGACGTGGCGCCACACCGCACGATGAACCCGAGGATGCCCAGGATGTCGTGGTCGCTGCGGACCGGCAGGACTTCGCAGTTCCCGATGCGCACGACCTTGTCATGCTCAAACACAGTCACAGAGCGCTGATCCATGCGGAGGTCAAACTCGCCCGTTTCGTCGAAGAACCGCAGGACCTCGAGCGTCTCGGCGCTCATGTATAGGGGGACATTGACGTCCACCAGCGGCAGGAACCCGAAATGGTCGATGTGCCCATGACTCAGAAGGATGCCGTCCACGTTACCGGTATCGAGGGCGGCGCCGAATTCCTGCTGTAGGAACTGCGACTGGGTCGGCGGATACAGCCCCGCCATCGGCGGCAGATTGCCAAACCGGAGATAGTCGCGGATCTGCAGGTACGTCGCGGGCCTCAGACGATCGCTGAAGTGGTCCGTACCGCCAAAGAAGTCCTTGCCAAAGTCGAGAAACAGGTTCGTGCCACTGTATTGCAGGAGGGTCTTGCTCCCGCCTATCTCGTTTACCGCACCGTAGAAGGTCAATTTGACTGACATGCTTCCTCCCTGCAATCCAGCTGCGAGCACGTCCATCGTGCCCTGTGCAAAGCTATGTATTATACCGTCATGTCCGCGTCCGACAAGTCGCCGTGTTGGGTCGGCCTATGTCTTCCAAGTGCCTGTGCGTTTCCGCCTCCATGGGAACGACAGGGGAACCATCTCCATTGCAAACAGGCAGCCGCAGATTAAACTTACTTGGATACTAGGAGCTGCCGAGTCAAAGGGTGTATTGTTCCAAAGACTGGCGAGAGTTCGCCCAGGAATGCGGTCCCCTGGTACTCGTGCAAATCCGCAAGCGGAGGAAGAAATGGCGAAAGTCGTTCTGGAAAACGTGACAAAACGCTTCGGAAAGGTCATCGCGGTCAACAACGTTTCGTTGGAAGCCGAGGACAAGGAGTTTCTCGTCCTGCTGGGACCGTCCGGCTGTGGCAAGACGACGACGCTGCGCATGATTGCCGGCCTCGAACTGGCTGACGGGGGAAACGTGATCATCGGCGACGACATCGTCAACGACGTTCCGCCTGCCGCCCGCGACATCGCTATGGTGTTCCAGAACTATGCCCTGTATCCCCACATGACCGTGCGCGACAACATCTCGTTTGGCCTCAGGCTGCACAACATCCCAGGAAAGGAAATCAACGACCGCGTTGCCGAAGCAGCACAGATGCTGGGGCTGCAGGACTACCTCAAGCGCGTCCCCAAGGAGTTGTCTGGCGGACAGCGCCAGCGCGTCGCTCTCGCTCGAGCCATCGTACGCAAGCCCAAGGTCTTCCTCATGGATGAGCCGCTGTCGAACCTAGACGCCAAGTTGCGCGTGCAGACCCGCGAGGAGCTCATTAGACTTCATCAGGCGCTGGGCGTCACCACGATCTACGTGACCCACGACCAGGTCGAAGCCATGACCCTTGGTTCGCGCGTCGCCGTCATGGAAAACGGGTTCCTGCGCCAAATCGGCAAGCCGCGCCAAGTGTACGACAATCCCACCAACAAGTTCGTTGCCGGATTCGTCGGCACTCCTCCCTCCAACTTCGTCCCCGTCAATCTGGTCCTGACCCCGACGCCCTCCCTGGACATCGAGGGACAGCGCATACAGCTGTCCGCCGCCCAGCAGCAGGCCGCCAAGTCTATACCCGCCGGCAACTACGCGTGGGGTGTCCGGCCCGAGGACCTACTGATCGACGGCCAGTCCAATATGCCCGAAGTCGCTGCCACGTTCAGGGCCAGGATCTCGTTCGTTGAAATGATGGGCAGCGAGACCTTCATTCATACGACGTTGGCCGGTGCCACAGTCGTCGTACGGGCCAGCAGTGCGGTTGAGTATGCGCAGGGAGACATGGTCAGACTTGTCGTGAACGTCGCACGCACGCATCTCTTCAATACGGACTCCGGAGAAGCAGTCTTCTAGCTGCAGCATTCTCGGGACGGTTCCGTTCCCGCGAGAATGTTACACTCCCAACCCCGGCGCGGTCGCGCCGGGGTTTTGGCACTGCTTCAGAGAACGGGGGCTGCTCCATTTCGCCACTCAGAAATGGCGGTCCGGCATCGCAGAATCCTTTCATAGAACTGGCTCCGTTCAGACAGACTCTGAACGAGAACCACTTCTGCCGTTGTTCCCGCGAAGGCGAGAATCCAGCTTTATACTGGTCTGTGGATTCTCGCCTTCGCGGGGATGACAGACTGGAGCACACCACTGGCGCAACTCGTGGTATGCTATGGTCATACCATGACAGGGGATGAGCCGATGAGCGAACAGAACCAGCGTGGACAGAGTGAGTTCAGCGGAGGCAGCAGGTACGACTGCATCGTCGTCGGGGCCGGACACGCCGGGTGCGAGGCCGCTCTCGTCGCCGCGCGCGCTGGACTCAAGGTGCTTGTCCTCACAGGTTCGATGGACGCCATCGCCTGGATGCCGTGCAACCCGGCCATCGGCGGCCCGGGCAAAGCCCAGGTCGTGCGCGAGGTCGACGCCCTTGGTGGCGAGATGGGCCTCAACGCCGAGCGGGCACTGACCCAGATCAAGCTGCTCAACACCTCCAAGGGGCGCGCGGTGCAGAGCGTGCGCACCCAGTGCGACAAGTGGCAGTACAGCGCCAACATGAAGCAGGTGCTGGAGAGCCAGCAAAACCTGACACTCAAGCAGGAGCGCGTGGAACGCCTGCTGACGCAGTCCGGCCACATCGTGGGCGTGGTCACCAATTACCGCGTCCGCTACGAAGCGGACACTGTCGTCCTGACCACTGGCACGTACCTGGGCGGCGTCATCCATATCAGCGACATCGCCATCCCCGCCGGACGCGCCTGGGACTTCGCGAGCAGTGAGCTCAGCGACTCACTGAAAGAGCTCGGCTTCGACGTCCGCCGCTTCAATACGGGGACGACACCGCGTATCGACAAACGGAGCGTAGACCTGAGTCAGTTCGTACTCGAGGAGGGTGACAGCATCCCCCTGCACTGGTCCTTCCGCAGCAAACCGCGCGTCTGGGACCGCCAGCTTCCCAGCTACCTGAATTGGACCAACCCCCAGACCATCGAGGTCACGCGCAAGTACATGCAGTTGTCGCCATCCGTCATGGGGCTCATGGTACACGTCGGCCCGCGCACGTGTCCCAGTATCGAGGAGAAAGTGCGCTGGTACCCGAACAAGACGCGGCACCAGCTGTTCCTCGAGCAGGAAGGCAGGGGTACCAACGAGATGTACGTCCAGGGCATGTATATGAGTGTTCCCCTCCCAATGCAGGAGGAGATCCTGCGCACCATCCCCGGCATGGAACACGTGGAGATTATGCGCCCGGCCTACGCAATCGCCTACGACTACGTCAACCCGCAGGAACTGAAGCTGACGCTGGAGACGAAGCGTGTCGAGGGTCTGTTCCTGGCCGGCCAGATCAACGGCACGACCGGGTACGACGAGGCGGCCGGCCAGGGCATCATCGCTGGCATCAATGCTGCTCAGAAGGTCAGGGGGCGTGATCCCTTCGTCCTGCGGCGCTCGGACGGCTACTTGGGCGTGCTCGTCGACGACCTCACGACCAAGGAGCTCATCGAACCGTACCGCATCACACCCAGCCACTGCGAATATCGCCTCATCCTGCGGGAGGACAACGCAGACCTGCGCCTGACGCCTCTCGCCCATGAGCTGGGCATCATCGATGATGCCGCCTACCAGCGTGTCGTGTACAAGCAGCAGGAACTGGACCGTCTCAAGGAGGTCCTGCGGGCCCGCATGCTGAACCCGGACGGTCCGACACTGGGAAGGCTTGCCACTCTTGGCGCGGGTCCCATCCAGACGCCGACGTCGCTTGCCACACTGCTGAAGCGTCAGGACTTCTGGAAAAAGGACCTGGTTGCCCTGGCCCCCGACCTGGCAGACGTCGACGACGAACTCCTGGAGGAGCTGGAGACCGAGGTGAAATACGAGGGGTACATCGTACGTCAACAGGCAAAGGTCCGCGACCTGTCACAGCTCGAGGGATATGTGATCCCACAGGAGATCGACTTCGCGCTGGTACCGTCTCTGTCAAAGGAAGGGCGCGAACGCATGGTGGAAGCAAAGCCGCAGACGCTGGGCCAAGCATCCCGCCTCAGCGGTGTCCGCCCCGCCGACGTCGCCGTCCTGCTCCACTACCTGCAAAACCTCCGCCACGCACAGCGTAGCGCCGGTGACGACCGCGCGACCTTGCCCGAGGGATAACGGTGACGACACCCCGACAATCCCGTAGATCCCGGGGACTGACTAGCCTCTTGCTTCAGTTGCCATCCTTCGAGGGGAGCGCATAGAGGGCGGCCAGCCGGGACATCTCCGCAAACAGCGCCTTGGCCGCCGCATCGTCACCGTCGGCGTTGGTGAAGATGATGACACCGATGTCCCGCGAGGGCTGAAGCAGCACGAACGTGTCGAAGGTGTCACACGTCCCTCGGTGCCAGCTCGTCGGGACATCATCGATCAGCTCTTCGTGCCATCCACTACTGTACTCGAGCACGGGCCGGTGCAGGCGCTGGATGTCCACGGCCGGCAGCGCGCCCCCGTTGATGTCCTCGAGTCCCGCGAGGTGCAGGCGAGCAAACACGCTGTAGTCCAGGATCGACATGCTGATATCACCTGCGGGGGCAAGGACAGTAGGCACCCTGTAGTGGTCCGCCAAGTCGTGCGGCGTGACCACGCCATCCTTGATACGGTGGCCCCAGGGTTCGCCGTCACCAGAAAGGAGCGGCCAGCCATACACAGCCAGTATGTTCAGTGGACCGAACACACGCTGCTGCATCAATTGCTCCCATGTCTCGCCGGTGGCTTTCTCGGCGATGGCTGTCGCCATTGCATAGCCGGCGTTGGAGTACCGGTACACGCCGGCCGGGCCGATGGGCGGTCTCGTCAGAAGCATGCGTGCAAATGCTTGCCGCTGCTCCGCCGGCGTCCCCGTGAATGGCGGAATGCTCTCCCATTCGAGATCCGTCGTGTAGCGCGGCAGCCCAGATGTATGGGTCAGCAGCTCCTCCAGCGTCACGCCGCTGTATCGTGAATCCATGATAGACGCAATGGCAGGGAACGCCTGAGTCATCGTCATGTCCCAGCTGAGCTTTCCTTCCTGGACTAGCGTCGACAGCATCGTGGCCGTCATCGCTTTGGTCATCGAGCCGACATGAAACAGGTCGGACTCCTCGATTGCAGCCGTACCGCCAGCCTTGCGGACTCCATCGGAAGCGACTTCGATGATCCCGTCTGCGTCAATGACACACAGTTCCAGCGCAGGAAGATGATACGTCTCACGCAGGATGATGGCGTCTCGCTGCAGCGCCGTCGGCCGCGCGGGAATGGCAATGTCCGCCAGTAGTCGCGCAGGAGCCACTGTCCGCGGAACCGGCCCAGCGAAGACCATCGCTGCAGCGACCATCGTCATAACCGCCATGTTCATCCATCCGCGTCTCGTACGTCTGCTCATCTGTTTATTGTACCACTGGATCCACCAGGCCTTCTCCGGAGAAACCTTCCGCGCATCTCGGATCCAGTCTGGGAGACTCGGCCGTTGCAGGGGAAGCCGAATCATACTAGGATTACTCCGAAATTGCCTGTATGCCGGGAGGTCGTTCGTGGACATTGAGCTGGAGTTTGAGAGAAGCAGCGAGGTCATCGGCGTAGCACGGTCACGTGGCGTGGAGCTGATCTTCGATACAGGCCGTGGCATCGACAAGCAGGGCCTGTGGCCGATGGAGGTCCTCGTGGCGTCGTTGGGCGGATGCCTGAACCTGGACCTGGGGGCAGCGTTGCAGGAATCTGACTATGCAGTCGACCGGCTGACGATGACGATCACTGGTCACCGTGACGACGACATTCCCGCGATCGACCGCATCACCTGCCACATCGACGTCTGGTCGCCCGGTCTCTCGCAACCCGCAGCAGAGGAACTGCTTGCGTATGCGCTGGGACGCAGTACGATCTACAACACACTGGCCAGGGCCGTCAAGCTCGACGTCACCATTGTCACTCACACGTCGTGAACATAGCCGGAACCTTCACAGTCCAATAGGTGCATCCGGAAGCAATCCTGCTGTTATGGAGGTACGCATGACAAGAAGAAGTATTGGACTGATAAGCATCATCCTTGTACTCGTCATTGGTTGTGGGGCGCTGATAGCCGTTCCCGCCGTCCGTGCAGACACGACCCCGCCGGTAAGTTCCGCAGAAAAGGCTGCCACCGACGCCAAGCTGACCGCACTCAAGACCCTTGGTCAGCAGGTCCGCGAAGCCGCCAAGGCAGTGCGGGAGAAGGTCAAGGCCGCGAAAGCCGCAGGCACAGACCTCACAGCTTTCAAAGCCGACATCGCCACTGCTCTCAAGGGTGGCCGGCATATGCGCAACGACGTCAAGCGGATGCAGAGGCCACAGCTTACTGTAGCTGAACGCGCCCAGCTGAAAGCCGTCGAGGTGCGCATCCGTGAGCTCAAGAAACAGCTCAAGGTTAAGATCGACGCCAAGGCTCCGCAGGCCGAGATCGACGCGCTGAAAGCACAGCTGAAGGCTGTGATCGCCGAACGTGAGGCGCTCGTCAAGGCATTCCGCGCTAGGGCACGCGCCCAGTTTCTGGCCCGTCTGGACAACCTCATCGCTGACGCAACCAAGGAACTCGGATTCCTGAACGGTCTCCTCGCCAGGCTTCCGTAGCGACTGATTCATCCTGCAAGACCGGGGGACGGGTGCCATGGCACCCGTCCCCCTTCCCATTTCCAAAGGATCTATGCATGCGTGGGGAAGACAAACCGGAGGATGAGGACGAGGGGAATGACAGTCCGGGGAGGTGCTGCCGTGGTCAGAGAACACTCTTGTGATATAATTCGCCAAAGGTGGTGATGCCCATGAGAAGAAGTACTGTTCTCCTGCTGTTCGTCGTTTTCGTCCTGACCATCGCGGGCTGCAGGTCCGGACCCATGGAGTCGCGCGAGGGCAACGTCAAGGTCACACTTCCAGCACCCCAGGAAACGGTCACGTTCGTCAAGCAGGCTGACGGTTCATGGAAGGGCAGTGTCCACACCGCTGGCAGCGCGCGTGCCTGGGAGGCCACAGTCAGTTGGGAAGCGATACGGCAGTTGTCACCCGACGTCCTGACCTCTCTAGGGCAGGGCTACTTCATGACGTCAGCGGGAGCCCCTGACTTCGGAGCATTCGATCAGACGCTGATGCTTGTCAGTGCGGCCTCAGATCCGGTTCCAGAAGGTAGGGGGACGTTGCGCATCTTCATCACCAGCATGAAGGATGGCAGTCAGCAGGATATCGTCGACATCCCTCTGACTCTGCGCGTCGGACAGTGAAGGACGACGTTTGAACAACTGACCAACCCTGCTAGTCTAACCACTGCAGGGGAATGCCCTGAAGAAGCGAGGTAGCTGCAGCTGCCGCGTCTGATGATGGACCTGATCCTGCAAATGGTGACGGGAGGGCCGTGCGTAGGCCCTCCCGTCACTGCGTTCGGCATGCTGGTGTTCCCTGTTACGCTAGCTACCGTCAGAATCCTACTCTCGCTTGCAGCAGGTCGACGTGGCAGCAGTCAGTAAGCACAGTGGCAATGTCGTCCTCAGACACACCTGGGTACGACACGTCAGCGACTAGCGACCACGACTCGACATGCTGCATGGTCTCGCCAGGTTGAAGTGTGCGCAGGGGAGACAGCGTCTCCATCTCCAGCATGAAGTCCGTCGTGTAACTCTCGTAGTTCACGTCGAAGTCCGGGTATGCCTCGCCCGGCACAAACGGGAAATGCTTGATGAACACTGAATGCCTGTTGAAGTACGCAGCCCAGCCGGCCTCTGTGCTCAGGCCCATCTTGAACGGCGCTTTGGCTATCGGGTCCTGACGCAGCACGACAAACCGATCACCCCAGTGAACGCGCTCGTCGTCCATGCGGGCATATGGCCATAGGGCAACGCAACGGTTGGGCAGTAATCCGGTATCGACGCGTGTCTGCGGGATGACCTCGACGCCTCCGGGCGCCATCACGGTAATGGCCCACACAGCTAGGCGGACCGGCCACAGTCCGCGGTTGGTCAGGCGGTGCGTCACGGTCACGCCTGTTCCCGTTGGGTCCAGTGAAACCTCCATCTCCTTCTGGATCCCTGTCGCCGCTTCGATCGGCTGTCTCAGGAGAATGCTGTGTTCCCCCTCGTCGTAGGGAACCGGCACGTTGTCCGGCTGATACGTGCGCGGACTGGTTTCGGGGCTGTGCCACAGTCGGTGCCCTCCGAAGGTGTGCCACGTGTCGCCCCCAGTGATCCCATCCTCGTCGCGGACCTCACATAGAACGTTGTCCTTGCCGACGAACCCGTACCGGACCACCCGGGGTCCAACGTCGGTCGTCACGACCACGTCCACTGTCCCGTTGCTGAGTCGTCGGCAATGGGGCCAGCCACGGAATATCACCTGTTCAGACATCGTCTCCTCCGTCACTGCCATTAGATCCGCACGTGCCGTCACTGCTCAGTTGACCACAACTGCTGCTCTGTGCAAACCTTCGTGCCAAGCGCCGCTGCATGTCGGTATAGCTCTTCGTCTGCAGCAGAACACTGACCCGTCGCTCCCTGCATGCACGAGGTACAACGCACATCTACGGTCTCAGTGTATGCCTACAGTGCAATCGCGCAATATTCGCTAGCTCCCATGGAGTCATGGAACCCGAAGGGAGAGGACCGAAGTCCTCTCCCTCGATTCATGCGGTGTTGCGAGGTTAGTCTAGCCGATGACTGCCTTCTCAGTCAGTAGCTCGCCACGCGCGAAGCGGCGGAAGTTGTAGTGCTCGATGTCAATGCTGGGCTTGCCGTCGGCGACGTACTCGGCCAGCAGTCTGCCGACGATGGGGCCCATCATGAAGCCGTGTCCCGAGTAGCCGTTGGCCTGGAAGAAACCCGGGGCCTCGTCGACGGGACCAAGCACGGGGTGAGCGTCGGGCGAAGAGACATAGTAGCCTGCCCACTGGCGCATCAACTTGACGCCGGCAAGGCGCGGCACGATCTCGGTCGCCTCACTGGCAAACTTGGTCAGGAACTCGAACGTGGAGTCAAGATCCGTTGCATTCTTGTCACCGGTGTCAGTACCGCCCACGACGTTGCCTCGGTGCGTTTGCAGGTAATAGAGTGAGTTCTTGACCAGCATGGGGCCCAGAAACTGCTCGAGAGGCTCGGTCGCCATGATCTGGTGCTTGTCAAGGCGGTAGGGCAGGTCGACGCCCAGCATGGCGGCGATAGCCTTTGACCCCGGTCCGGCAGCGTTGACGACGTTCTTCGTTTCGATGTTGCCCTGCGTCGTATGTACGGTGAACGTGTGGGCTGCAGTGCCATCGATGGCAACAACGCCGGTCGTCGTCAGGATGTCCACCCCCAGGCGCCGCGCCGCTTGCGCGTAGCCGGTGACTGTGTCAAACGGGAATGCCATGCCATCCTTGTCATACCACTGGCCGGCAAGAAAGGACTCGGTGTTGAGCGACGGACAGATCTCCTTCGCCTCCTGGCGGTCGACCATGCGGCTCATAACGCCGTACTTGTTCTGGAGTACGACGTTGTGCTTCGCCTTCTCCACCAGTTCGGGCGTATCCCACAGGAACAGGTACCCGCACGCCTTGAAGTGGATGTCGTACCCCAGCTCGTCGGACATGTGCGCCCACATCTCCTCGGCTTCCCGAAGCAGGACAATCTGGTCGGGGCCCGTGAACTGGGCGCGGATACCCGAGCCACACCGGCCGGTAGAACCACTGCCCAGATAACACTCTTCCAGGACCGCGACATCCTTGTAGCCCCTCTTGGCTAGTTCGTAGGCGATGGCCAGCCCTGAGATGCCGCCGCCGACAATGACACAATCGTAGCTACTCCTCATCGTCTGCCTCCTTGCCCTTCGCGAAAAAGCCCAGCGGAACGGGGTCGACTGGCGGACGTGTCGTAGGCGTCATGATCTGGTCGAGCGTCCGGTTGGTCTCGCGTGCCAGGATCTGTGCGGCAAGCAGGATACAGGTCTTGCCCTGGCATGGCCCGAGCCCGAACTTGACGTAGCGCTTGAGCGACTGCAGGTCGGCATAGCCTTCGTGGATGGCGTCTTTGATCTCCTGCACCGAGATGTCCTCACACCGGCAGGCAATCGTCTTCTCGTTTTCTCTGGTCATGTCGTCACCCCACCTTGATGTTGCGCACCTGCTCACAGAGAGCGGGCTCATCGAATTCGACGGAAATGAGCGATGACCTGCTGACAGTGTCGGCAGCCAGCACGAACTTGACCGTCGCGCTTCCAAGCGAAGCTCCGTTACGACCCAGCAGTGTCACTGTGCCACCCTTGACGGGCAGCGGCAGGTACTCGTAAGGAACGGTGACAGAAGGCTTGGCCTTCGACTTGTCCTGGATGAAGATGGCCAGCCCGGGACAGACCTTGAGGCAGCTCATGCACCCCGTGCACTTCACGAAGTCCACGTGCGGGATGCCGTTGATGCCGTCCATTGTGATGGCGTCGAACTTGCAGGCGCCGACACACGGGTCGCATGGGATCTCCTGGATGCACTCGATGACAGCGACGGGTCCCTTCTTCTCGCGCTCTTCGGGAGGGAGAAAACCGTTCTCGCGCAGATACGTAACATCGATGATTCCCGTTTCAAAGTGGTTCATTCAAGCACCTCGACGCATTTGAGTCCAATACAGATCTTGGCGCCGAACGGTCCGGCACGGAGATCATCCAGGTTGTGCCTGGTCTCCTTCTGTTCTTCGGCCGGCACTTCCATGTGTCCAAGGTCATACGCGGCCTGGAGTCCTGCAATCTTGCCTTCCATCATGGCGGTGGAAGCCTCTTCAATGCCGGAGGCGTCACCTGCGGCAAAGATGTCGGGATTGCTGGTACGCATCGCCCAGTTGCGCTTGGCGACCCAACCGCCCAGCTCCCCCGTATAGGCGAGGTCCAGCTTTGCCTGCTCGAGAAGTTCGGTGGAAGGCTTGAGCCCCGCAGACAGACAGATCGTGTCGCACTCGATACGCTGTTCGGTACTGGGAATCGGTTGCCACTTCTCGTCAACCTCGGCGATAATCGCCGCTTCGACATGGTCGGTGCCGACCGCTTCCAGCACAGTGTGGCGCGTCATGATGCGGACGCCGTTCCGGGCAATCTTGCTCGCGTGGACGAGATACCCTCCCACCCGTGTCGCGCCCTCGATGACCCCGACAACGTCAATGCCGGCCTGCATCAGCTGGTAACTGACGATGAGGCCGACGTTTCCCGCGCCGACCATCAGGACCTTGTTACCGGGCTTGATGCCGTAGACGTTCATCAGCGTCTGCGCAGCTCCTGCCCCGAAGACGCCAGGCATGTCGTTGTTCTTGAACATCAGCATCTTCTCGGCCGCGCCGGTGGCGACGATGACCTTGCGGGGGTGGAAGAGGACCGCATGGTCCTGGTTGGCGGCACAGACAGCGCCCTGGAACCACCCAAACGCTGTGAAGCCACGGTAGACTGTGATGTTGGGCGTGGCCGTCACCTCCTCGATCAGCTTCCTCGCGATGGTGATACCGCGCGTCCCGGCGTTCTCTTTCGCCGAGCCGAAGAACTTGTGCGTCTGCTTGACCAGCTGACCACCCAACTGAGGATTCTGGTCCAGCAGTATGACGTGCGCACCGGCCTTGGCTGCCCAGAGGGACGCTTCGAGACCAGCCGGCCCGCCACCGATGACCAGGACTTCTGCATTCTTCTCCTTCACGCCCTTCATGGCAGCCTGCACGTCAGGGATCTTTCCGTCACCGTGCTGGGTTTCGACGTCCATCCCGTCCCGGACCTGCAGGACGCAGGTACGCGTATTTGGAATGCCGTCGACGCGCATCATGCACGATGAGCATTTTCCGATAGCGCAGAACATGCCCCGGGGACGGTAGAACCGGGAGGAGGTGCTGTACTGCTTCACACCGGCCGCATACAGAGCCATCGCTATTGTCTCCTCGGGGTAGGCGGTGATCGCGGTGCCGTCGTACGTGACGTACACCGGGTTTCCCCGGTTCCACGCAAGGATCGGATGCGTGGCGATGCGATTGTCTTCCACTTTTTTCACCTCTCCGATGCGGATTGATTTCCTACGCTTGCAGTATAGAAGCACACTTGCTTTTTTCTACAAGCCAGTGAAATAAACGACAACTCCTGGGGAGACGATGACGCCTCCAAGCTCATGGAACCAAGGTTCTACGAGATATCGGCTCTGACGATAGTCCGAGTTGACAGGGAAACAGATGTTGTATTTTCTCGTACATCTATCAACATAGTGACGAACCACGATTCCAGGAGGCACAATAGAAAAGGACGGACTCCGACAAGACGGTACGGCACCACAGCTCTAGCGAAAAAGCTCGTACACGGTATCAATCTCACTACATTCGCGCGAGAAACAGGAGGTAAGAGAATGAGAAAGACCGTATCAGTATTACTGGTTTGTATGCTTGCCGCAATGCTCTTCCTTTCCGGTTGTGCCAAGAAGACCGGAGACACCGGGCCCATCCAGATAGCGCTGCAGGCTCCTATCACTGGTGATTATGCCTATGAAGGTCAAATGGCGAAGCAGTCGGTCGAAGTTGCCGCAGAACTCATCAACAAAGCCGGCGGCGTCCTGGGACGTCAGATCGAAATCACGGTCGTGGATGACGGCTCCAACCCCAAGGACAGCGCAATCGCCGCCCAGAAGGCCGTCTCAATGAAGGTTGTCGCCGTCATCGGCAGCTACGGTTCGTCGGTCACCGAGCCGGCTATCGACATTTATGAGAAGAACAAGATGGTTGCGGTAGGCTATGGCTGCACCGCCCTCCGCCTGACCGTGGACAAGCAGCGCACTTACTTCTTCAGGACTTGCGGCCGCGACGATGCCCAAGGCCTGTTCTTTGCCAAGTACGCTGTCGAAACGATGGGTGCCAAGCGCATCGCCATCATGCACGACAACAGCACCTTCGCCAAGGGTGTCGCCGAGGAAGCCAAGAAGGCCCTCCAGCCATACCTCGATGCAAAGCAGACCGAAATCGTCTACTACGACGCCATCACTCCTGGCGAGAAGGACTTTTCGGCTGCCGTCACCAAGCTGCGCAACACCAAGCCTGACGTCTGGTACTTTACTGGCTACTATCCTGAAGGTGGTCTGGTGATCCGCCAGGCACGCGATGCTGGTCTGACCTGCCCGTTTATTGGTGGAAACGCTGCGATCAACGATGACTTCATCAAGATCGCCGGTCTTGATGTGGCCACGGGCGCTCTCATGACCCAGGAACCTCTGGTCACTGATGTCACGACCGCCATCGCTGGGCAGTTCCGCGACCTGTATCAGCAGAAGTTCAACACGATCCCATCCAGCCCGTGGCCGGTCTACGCTGCTGATGCTCTGTACGCCATTGTGGGCGCTATCGGCATAGCCAATTCGACAGATGCGGATGCCATTGCCGGCGCCATGCACACCTACATGACCGGGGTGGAAGGCGTCACCGGCCCGACCCTCTTCACTTCACAGGGTGACCGCAAAGATGTTCCCTACAAGATGTACGAGGTTGCAGCCGACGGGAAGCTTGTCGTCTATCAGCCATAGTCTCAAATCCTGATTGAAGCGAGGTCACCATGGCCACGTTCTTCGAACAGTTGATCAATGGCCTGACCATCGGCTCGTTCTATGCACTGGTGGCATTGGGCTACTCGATGGTGTACGGTGTCATGAAACTAATCAACTTTGCCCATGGTGACCTCTTCGCCCTTGGTTCGTATCTGGGCTACACCCTTCTGGTCGCGAGTTCGTCGTGGGTGACGGTCCATTTCGGGCTCTGGGGAGGGATGGCCGTAGCGATGCTCTTTGCCTTCATCGGCATTGGCCTTGCAGGCGTCCTGATGGAACGTATTGCGTATCGCCCTGTCTATCCAGCAGGCCGGCTTTCGCTGGTCGTCTCTGCGCTCGGCATGTCCATCTTCCTGCAGAACGCCGTCATGGCCATCTGGGGCTCCCGTCCCCAAGCATATCCGGCAGCCGTCGTCCCTTCCGCACGCTTCTCCCTCCTGGGACTGCCTGTGACCAGCCTGCAGGTCGTCATCCTGCTGCTCTCGTTCACGCTCATGCTGGTCATCTGGTTCATCGTCGAGAAGACGACGTTTGGCGCAGCCATACGCGCCACTGCTCTCGACCGCAGCACTGCGACGCTGATGGGCATCGACGTCCGCGTCGTCATCTTCTTCATCTTCGCTCTGGGCCCCGCCCTCGGCGGCATCGCCGGCGTCATGAATGGCATGTACTACCGTGCCATCAGCTTCAACATGGGCTGGACCTACGGCCTCAAAGCGTTCACCGCCACCATCCTGGGCGGCATCGGCAACATCCCGGGCGCCATGATCGGCGGGTTGCTGCTGGGACTCATGGAATCACTGTTTGCCGGCTACGTCAGTGGAGCCTGGAAAGACGTCTTCGTCTTCGTCATCCTCATCGCTGTTCTCCTTTGGCGGCCGACCGGGCTGCTGGGCGAGAAGACCGCGGAAAAGGTCTAAGGCCTCTGCCATGGGAATCGCAGAGAGCATCCTCAAGCGCGTCGGTTTGGGAGCGAACAAGCCCTCCGGCGACCAGCCCGTCGCATTCTGGTCCAGGAACCGTGGTTGGCTCCTCTTGGCCATCACCGGGGCCGTGTTCGCCGCATATCCGTTCCTGCCGTTCATTACGGACTACTGGATTGACGTCGCCTTCTTCGTGGGCATCTACGCACTGCTTGGCCTCAGTCTCAACATTGTTCTCGGCGAGGTCGGCCTGTTCGATCTGGGGCACACTGCGTTCTATGCCATCGGCGCCTATGTCACAGCCATCCTGAACACGACCATGCACCTGCCCATCATCGTGCTGTTGCCACTAAGTGCCCTGATCGCCGCGGGCTTCGCCTACCTGGTGACATCACCCGTCATCCACCTGAAAGGCGATTACCTGTGCATCGTGACCATCGGCATCGGCGAGATCGTGCGTCTGACGATGATCAACAACCCCTTCAACCTGACAGGAGGGCCAAACGGCATCAACGGCATCGGCGGACCCAGCCTTTTCGGGCTGGCCATCAACTCGTCGACGCAATTCTATTTCTACACCTGGATCATCATCGGGGTCATCGTCTTCGGCCTGATACGCCTGCAGCACTCCCGCATCGGCAGAGCCTGGAACTACATCCGTGAGGATGCGACTGCGGCTGAGGCAAGTGGTGTGGACGTGCGTTCCTACAAGTTGCTGGCCTTCGTCCTGGGCGCCGCGCTTGCCGGCATGGCAGGCAACATCTACGCCTCCAAGCAGATGTCTGTCTCACCGCAGAGCTTCACCTTCATCGAATCCTCGCTGCTCTTCTGCATCGTGCTGCTGGGTGGCCTTGGCTCCATCCCCGGCAGTATCCTGGGGGCAGCCGTGGTCGTCGTGTTCCCCGAGGTCTTCCGTCAGTTCGCCAGTTACCGTCTACTGTTCTTTGGACTGGCGCTCATGCTGATGATGATCTTCCGCCCGGGGGGCATCTGGCCGCGCAAGAGGGAAGGCACTGGGCTGGACGGTCTGGGTATCCGAGGGCTCCCCAAGAATGACGAAGACCTCATCCCGCTGGGCAAGCCCGATCCCGCCATCCTCAAGCCGGCCGACACAGCCGTCGTCAAAGGAGTGAGACTTCCACCCGTGACCGTGCCCATGGACGAGGGAATGCTGCTGCAGACACACGGTACCACCCTGAAGTTCGGCGGGCTGACCGCGGTGAACAACTTCGACCTGAACGTACGCACCGGCAAGATCACCTCGCTCATCGGACCCAACGGGGCCGGCAAGACGACACTGTTCAACATGATTACGGGCATCTACAAACCAACGTCGGGACAGATCGACTTCCTGGGACGCGACATCACCGGTCTCAAGCCCCATACCATCATCAGCTACGGGATCGCCCGTACCTTCCAGAACATCCGGCTGTTTCCGTCGTTGACCTGTATCGAGAACATCATGTCTGGTCCCCACTGTCATGCGCGGTCCGGGACATGGGCCGCCGTCATGCACACGGTCGCCGAAGTCCGAGAGGAACGGGACATCGTTGCCACAGCTGCCTACCGCCTCGACCAGGTGGGCCTGTGGAAATACCGCAACGAACTGGCCAAGAACCTGCCCTACGGGAAGCAGCGCTACCTGGAGATCGCCCGCGCACTGGCGACTGCTCCCCACCTTCTGATTCTGGACGAGCCCTCCTCTGGACTCAACGACAAGGAAAGTGAGGACTTGATGGTCCTGTTGCAAGCCCTTGTCAAGGAGGGATTCACGCTGCTGCTCATCGAGCATGACATGCAGGTCGTCATGGGCATCTCGAACTGGGTTGCCGTCATGGACATGGGGCAGAAGATCGCCGAAGGCCTGCCAAAGGACGTCTACAACAACCAGCGCGTCATCGAAGCATATCTTGGCAAGGAGGATGACTGACATGGCGACAGTCCTGGCCGTCAAGAACCTTGTCGTCAACTATGGAGCCGTACAGGCCCTCAAGGGGATCGATGTCGAGCTGGGCGAGCACGATATCGTCGCCGTGCTCGGCGCAAATGGGGCAGGCAAGACGACGCTGCTCAAGTCCATCTCCCGCATCCAGACCATCAAGGGAGGCACCATCGAATACAAGGGAAAGGACCTTGTCACGGTGCCCGCCTTTCGTCTCGCCGGACTGGGCATTTCCCATGTGCCCGAGGGCAGACACGTCTTTGCCACCCTGACGACGGAGGAAAACCTGAACCTGGGCGCCTACGGCGTCCGCAACATGCCGGCCGGCAAAGAACTGCAGAAGACCAAAGAATGGATCTTCGACCTCTTCCCTATCCTCAAGGAACGGCGCAAGCAGTTCGCGGGGACACTCTCGGGCGGCGAACAGCAGATGCTGGCCATCGGGCGCGGGCTCATCTCCAAGCCCCACGTCTTGTTGCTCGACGAACCCTCACTGGGACTTGCCCCCATCATCGTCCAGGAGATCTTCCGGGTCATCCGTCAGATCCACGAGGAAGAGGGTGTCTCCATCCTCCTGGTGGAACAGAATGCCCGTAAGGCGTTGGGTGTGGCACGTTATGGCTATATCCTGGAACTTGGCAAGATCGCCATCGAGGGCGACGCCTGCGACCTCAAGAACGACGAGCGCGTCCGCGCCGCATACCTTGGGGGCTCCAAAGTCACTTGCTGACCTGAACCAGCGTTTCTCCTCTCTGGGGCCCGGCATATGCCGGGCCCTGTTGCTGGTACACGAGAAGCCAGGATATACCACAGACGTAGACAGCCGGTAGCGGAGCGCTGTCTTGAACAGCGTGTTGATTGACCTACCATGTGAGCGGATCACTACCAACCCGGAGGTAGAAGGTGAAAACCATCGAGGAAATGCGACAGGCACACAAGGTCTTGGCGACGTATTCGTTTACGCCGGGAGGCGTGCGTGCCGGCTACACGGACCGCAGGTTGTACATCAATCTGACGACGAATGTCATCGAGGAACGTGCCATTGACCCAATGGTCAAGGAGAAATTCACGGGAGGGCGTGGCTACGGGCTGTACTACCTCTGGCAGGCGGTCAAACCGACGACGCACTGGAATGACCCCGAAAATGAACTGATCTTCTGCGCCGGACCGCTCACTGGCATCACACAGTATCCCGGTGCCGGAAAAATGCACTCTGTGACAATCTCTCCAGAGACAGGAGTCCCCGTCGACAACAATGGCGGCGGCTACCTGGCTCCGTACATGAAGTTCTCAGGTTTCGACGCGATCGAAGTACAGGGCAAGGCTGAGGAGGATGTCATCATCTTCATCGATGGCAACAAAGGCCTCGTCACCATCGAGACCGCCCCTGAGGAACCCGACAACAGCTGCGACCTGCCAGAAGTCCTGCATGAGATGTATGCTGATGGCGCCGGCGATCGCAAGAACGTCAGTGTCGCAGTCTCAGGCACCGGGGCGGAGCACTCACTCCTCGGCCTCATCCATATCAGCTACTGGGATGCCAAACGAAACCACACACGCCTCAAGCAGCTGGCACGAGGGGGACCGGGGACTGTTTTCAGAGACAAGAAGATCAAGGCTCTTGTCGTCCATTTTGCCGGAACGACTCCCCTTATCAACAATCCAGCTGACCTGGGACCTATCAAGACCGCCGGTGCACGGATGAACAAGGAGATCCTGACGCTCGATCATACCCACAGCAGGATGCGCGAGATCGGAACTGCCAACACAGTCGAAATCCTTGACAAGGTCGATGTTCTTCCAGTCAAGAACTTCAAGTTCGGCTCGGACGCCAGAACAGTCGACATCAGGAGCGACGTGTGGTTCCGCCTCATCAGTCAGGACATGCCCGATGGCTGCTGGCTGGGATGCACCATGTCATGCGCCCATGGCATCGACACCGTTCAACTGAAGACAGGGCCTCTCAAGGGTCAGAAGGTGCTCATCGACGGGCCCGAATACGAGACGGTGGGTGGGCTGGGTTCCAACACGGGTAGTTTCGACCCACTGTTTGTCGCCGAGGCCAGCTTCTACTGTGACTACTACGGTATCGACCTGGTAGGCTTTGCCACGACGCTCGCCTTTCTCATGGAGTGCTATGAGAATGGCATCATCAACAAGGAAATCACGGGTGGGCTCGATCTGCACTTCGGCAGTGACATGGACGCTCTCGAGCTGATTCATCGGCTCGGTGAGGGTCGTGGCTTCGGCCTGGTCGCCGGCTTGGGCGTTCACAGACTCAAGAAGCTCCTGACCGAACAATACCATGCCAACGCCGACTTCCTGAATGACATCGGCATGGAGATCAAGGGAATGGAAGTCTCGGAGTACATGTCCAAGGACTCGCTGGCCCAGCAGGCGGGATACGCCATGGCTACCAAGGGTCCGCAGCACGACGAGGCGTGGCTCATTTTCATGGATCAGGTCAAGGGTCAACTGCCAACGTTCGACGACAAGGCTGAAGCTCTCTCCTTCTTCCCGCTTTTCCGGACCTGGTTCTCGCTCATGGGTCTGTGCAAGCTCCCCTGGAACGATTCCGAGCCGCGTGACAACCGTGACAAATACACGGGCATGCAGGCCGCCAAGATCCCCGAACACATTGAGAACTATCTTCTACTCTACAGGGGCATGACGGGTATCGCGCTCGACCTTGACGGACTGCTTGCACAGAGCAAGCGTGTGTATGACTTCCAGCGCGTCTTCAACCTGCGCATGGGCCAGGGGACCCGTAAGGACGACTGGATGCCCTATCGTGGCATGGGCCCGGTTACCGAAGAGGAATACCTGTCCCGCCAGGAACGCTACGAGAAGCAGTTGACCGAGGCCGCACACGTCGATATCGCAAGCATGAGCCTTCAGCAAAAAATGGCCGCTCTACGCGAGTACCGTGAGTCGCAGTACCGTCAGCTTCAGGACGCGGTGTATGCACGGCGCGGCTGGGATGCCGACGGGGTACCAACACTGGGCACACTCAGGAATGACGGCATCGACTTCCCTGAGTTGACCGAACTCGTGGAGCAGCACACACACGAGGAATAGTCGACACAAGGAACGTGAACGCACATCGCCCGGCCTCGTCGAGGCCGGGCGATGTTCTTGCTCCTTCAAATGAGTCGTCTAGAACACCCAGTTGAAGAGGTATCCCACGACAATGATACCGAGTGCGACAATGCCAACAAAGGTTGCCAGGAGCCGCGGTTTCAGCACACGCCGCAGGATGATGATCTCCGGCAGCGACAACCCGACGACAGCCATCATAAAGGCTATCGTCGTTCCCAGCGGCAACCCTTTTGCCCAGAGCGCCTGGACAATGGGAATGATGCCTTCGGAACTGGAATAGAGAGGGATACCGACAATGACCGCGATGAGGACGGCAAACGGGTTGTTCCTGCCCGCAACCCTTGCCAGCCAGGCCTCGGGCGCATACCCGTGGATGAACGCGCCGATAGCAATGCCTACTGCTACCCAAGGCGCTACCTTGCGGAAGATTTGGCGGACCGACGCCCAACTCGACTGCACACGTTCCCTGAGTGTCAAGACCTTCAGCGGTGCTACGCCACCCATCTGCATCTGATACACGTAGTCCTCGACCCAGCACTCAAGGTGCAGCCGGCCAATGATCCAACCAGATGTGACGGCAATGACCAGACCCATGACCACATAGAGCAGCGCTACCTGGGCGCCAAATAGTCCCCAGAGCAGCACGACGCCCTGCGGCGTGATCATGGGGCTCGCCACGAGAAACGACATGGTCACGCCGAGTGGCACGCCAGATTCCAGGAAGCCAATGAACAGAGGAATCGAAGAACACGAGCAGAAAGGCGCGACCGCCCCCATCAGAGCTGCCAGCACATTGCTGAAAGCCTCGTTGCGGTGCATCAGAACACGTTTGATCCTCTCGGCCGGCAACCACGTCTGGACTAGCGAAATCACGAAGACGACCACCACGAGCAGCAGGTAGATCTTGATAATGTCGTAGACGAAGAAGTGGACAGCCCCGCTCAGCAGCGTCCCCTGTGACATCCGAAGCACCACATATGTGAACCAGTCAGCAAAGTCTGTCAACACAACAACCTCCGTTGATATATTAGCCTGAAAAAAACGGCGGTCTCCCGCCCTCTCGTTGCCTTGTCAGGCGCCAGCGCCGATGATGGCCTTCCCTGCTTCCTCGGGCGATAGCACCCTGCCAGTCGTGATGACCTTGCCGTCGATGACAAGTGCGGGCGTGGACATCACACCGTACGCCATGATCTGCCGGATATCGGTCACGTCCACGACCTCGGCATCCTTGCCAAGCGTTTCCAGCGCCTTGCGGACGTTTGCTTCAAGTCCGTGGCAGCGCGCGCAGCCAGAACCCAGAATCTCGATACGCATAATGCCTCCTATGGTTCGACTAGCTCGTCCAGAGCTTCGGTCAGCTGACGGATGCGTTCCTCGACTCGCGAGTAGTGCACGAACTGCCCTTCCTTGCGAGCGCTGACAAGCCCTGCCTCGCGCAGAACCCTCAAGTGATGCGAAACCAGGTTCTGCGGGATACCGAGCGAACGCTCAATCTCGCAGACACACTGTTCGCCACCACGTAACAGCCTGATGATCTTGATACGCTGGGGCTCCATGAGCACGGAGACGAGACGAGCTTTAGCCTCGCAGTCTGGACACCAGTTGGGGTTCGTGTCATGTGTTGCGCATGTCAACGAGCGTTGCGTCATATCTCAACCTCTATTAGTTCAATTGATATTGATATATTATCTGAAGGTGTCGGATTGTCAAGACACAACTACGAATCAGCGTACCGTTCCGCCGTCTCCCGCGTTCTCGGCCAAGAGCTCACGGACCTTCGTGTAGAACTTCTCGTTCGACATACCACCAAAGAATGACCACTTGCCGTTCAGTGCTGTCAGTGGCAGGGAGTATCCAGTTTCAACCAGTTGGCGAACTTGGTTGACCTGCGGGTCGCTGTCCTTGATGACATCAATGAACCTCAGCGAACACCGCTCCTTGATGTCGCTCGCATCGAGGGATGCCCTCAGACTGTCGAACATCTCACCCATCGTCTGCGTTGGCGCAGCGCCCGGGCCGCACCCGCCCCCGCCGCACCCGCACGACGAGGTCGCTGGAGCCTCGTCCCAGATTCCATAGACCTCGATCTCAACAGTAGTCTCTGCCATTATACAATCCCTCCAAATACGATTTTGTCCAGCATGTCAAGCTTGTCGATACCACGAATGTCACTATCCATCATGGGAACCATGAGCAGTGCGGCCTCCGCGAAGCGTCTCCGCATGTCGTCCAAGTATCCCAGCTGCAGCCGTCTGCGCTTCTGGAAGAAGGGCGTCGTCGCCTGTTCCTCGGCAATCAGCAGGTTTGCTACCACGAGCTGCGTTGCCACACCGATTGCCGCCAACTCCTGAGATGCGCGGTACGCTTCAAGAATCGGGGTACTCTCGGGATACATGACGAAACTGAACGTCGTCAGCTCGGGATCCCGCATTGCGCTGACTGCTCGGTCGAACCGGTCTTTCTGCTGGCGGTCTCCTGCAGACATCGCTTCGGTGGCGCCAGTGGCCTTGAGCCTGATTTGCTCGCTCCAGTCGAGGGGAAGCTCGAGCAGTCTCAGGGTGTGCCCCGTCGGTGCCGTATCAAAGACGATAACGTCGAATCCTGGGGTGCTCGACAGGTCAATGAAGCGCTGGAACGCTGCCATTTCTTCGGTGCAGGGAGAGGCCAGCTCCTCGGTCATCGTGCGAATCGTGTCCTCGTCGAACTTTGCCCGCGCATCGTCGAGAATACCTTTCTTGTAGTCCTCAGTCGCTTGCTTCTGATCGATCTTGGCGGCAAACAACGCCGGGACGCCATCGATGGCTTCTACCTGATCCGTCACGTTCTTGCCAAGCACGCTGCCGGTATGTGCCGCGGGGTCCGTGGTGAGGAGCAGGGTCTGGTATCCTTGTCGGGCTGCGTGTACTGCAGTCAGGCATGCCATGGTCGTTTTGCCCACGCCGCCCTTGCCCGCAAAGAATACCTGTCGAGACCCCTTTGCACTTGGACGCAACAAGCTCTCGATGTCAGCCATTGCTCGTCCCTCCCTGAAACAGCATCGGAGCGACCCTGCGGAACATCGCCACTCCTTTGATCTCACTGTCGAGCAACTCCATCGTCTGCACAGGTGTACCCGCATACAACTGCTTGGCACGCTCCAGGTATGTCAACTGCATGTCACGACGTTTCCGGAAGAAGGGATTCACGGTCTCAGCCTCGGGGATAAGCCCGTTTACGATGATGCTCGAGGTCCCTACGCCCAGAGCCGCGAGCTCGGCGACAGCGCGTGACGTTTCCTCGAGCGATGTCTGCTCTGCCTGCATTACGAAGATGAACCGTGTCCGGCTTGCATCACGGAGTCGCGCTACCGCGTCATCGTATTTCTTCTTGCTCTCCTGAATCAGGGCGACGGGTCCCATGCATGTCTGACCGCTGCCTTGCGCGCTGTCCTTGATGTGCTTGCTCCACTCGATCGGAAGCTCCAGAAGCCGCAGCGTATGCCCCGTCGGCGCCGTATCAAAGATGATGACATCCCAACTGTCGTCCTCCATGAAATCGGTGAACTTGTCGAATGAGGCCATCTCCTCCGTACATGGGCCACTGAGCTGCTCTTCCACAACCTTCAGCATCTCTTCGTCAAAGAGATCGCGCATGGGAGCCAGTGACCGCTCCTTGTACTCGCGGGTGGCCTCGTCCGGGTCAATCTCCATGGCCCATAGATTCGGGACGCCGGTGATAGGCGTCACATGGTGGCCTATGGGCTGCTCAAACACATCGGCCAGATTCGATGCCGGGTCTGTTGTGACAATGAGCGTCTTCTTGCCGTTGTCCGCATAGTGAACCGCCGCTGTGCACGCCAGGGACGTCTTACCTACTCCGCCCTTGCCTGAGAAGAACACGTACTCAGGACGCATGCATTGCTCCGTCGAGTGCGGCTCTCAGCTCGCCATACGATGGATACTCCATGGTCTTGACAACCTTGCCGTCGACAGTGGTCACCGGAAGGATCTTCTTCCCGTTGCCTGTCACGAGCTTGTAGACGTCGGCATTGTCGCGGAACTTGAATGGCTGCTGATTGATCGCATACCGTTCGACGACGAGCCCAGGCTCCTCCCCTTGAAGACGTTTCAGGTCCTCATTGAGCCGAACGAGACGTTCGTCGACCGACGGCCCACACAGCCCGGTCGTACAACACATGGGTGGTTCATAGAACTCGATTTTCAACGCAACCTCCTTGAAGGTAGATATGAAGCATTTCTACTAGTTTCACTTGTCTGTACTGGGTTTCCGGGAGCGTTGCCCAGCCCACTGCAGTGCAACAGACGCTTTTTTGGAGCTGACTCCACAGACCAGCGTAGGTGCGTCTGCCAGGCGGCTCCGGTCGTCGGGGAACTGAGCATGAACCTGGTCCGTGAGAAGAGACACAAACTTGAGGATCTCGAGCGGCAGGTCCTCGCGAATTGCATACAGCGTCCAGTAGCTCCGCTTGGAGGTCGTCAAGAGTCCTGCCTCGAAAAGAACGCGCAAATGATCCGAGACGGTCGCCTGCGACAGACTCAAGGCAACTTTCAGCTCACAGACGCACAGAGCGCGCGCACCAAGGACACCGACAATGCGCGCCCGTGTCTCGTCTCCCAGCGCCTTCGCAACCGAAATCCTGTCGATTGTCCTCGTGCTAGACATCTGCATCGCCATTCTCCGATTATATCGTTACAAACCGATATAATATACGGCGATGCTCCAATGTGTCAAGAACGCGCCATCTTCTTCTTTCAGGGACGGGAGATCATGGAAGCTTTTCCTGTCTGTCTGAACCGATGACGAGCTAGTGCCAGGCAGGAGCCAGGTCTCCGGAATAGCCGCTGGCACAAACCATCCCGGGGAGTTGCAATATTCCGGAAAACGATGACAATTGGGATAGAGTATTGTTGCACTTGGTGTCTGGTCCAGGGCACACATCTCTTGGACGCCCGGACAATCGGTCGACTCAATCCTCTTGGCTACATCGTTCTCTGGAACACGCAAGGGAGGCAAAGATGATGAACCGTCCACGCACAGGAGTCACACTCACATGGATTGCACGCATTCTCATGATCGCATTTATCCTGTTCCTGACAATGTTTTCACTGGACGTGTTCGAGATGGAAGGGACGTTCCTCGAGAAGCTGGGTGGGTTCGTGATGCACTCCATCCCGTCGTTGATCCTCGTGGTGGTCCTGCTGGTCTCGTGGAGGAATCCGCTCCTCGGCGGCGTCCTGACTCTCGCGTCCGCCGCAGCGCTCATGCTGCGCTGGCGGCTATGGGAAATCCTGGAGTTCGCGACGATGATCCTGCCCCTGGTTGTTGTCGGGATCCTCTTCATCGCAGCCCATTTTGTGAGCAAGAAGCGGGTGCCGGGCTCTTCCTCCTAGACTCGCAAATCAGAACGACTGCTGCTCGGTGCGCGCGATGATCTCCTCCTGCAGGCCGGGCGTCAGATCACAGAAGTAGTCACTGTAGCCGGCCACGCGTACGATGAGGTCACGGTACTTCTCCGGTTCGGCCTGAGCAGCGCGGAGCGTCGCAACGGTCACGACGTTGAACTGGATGTGATGGCCGCCCAGCGTGAAATAGGAGCGGATCAGGTGCATGAGCGCGTCGAGTCCCACATCCCCTTCCACCAACTGTGGCGAGAACTTCTGGTTGAGCAGGGTCCCACCGGTGCGCACGTGGTCCAAACGAGCGGCTGACTGGATCACGGCGGTCGGACCTTTCCTGTCGACCCCCTGAACAGGCGAGATGCCATCCGACAGTGGCTGCCAGCAGGCAGTCGACGCCAAGGTAAAGGAGAAGGGAGGGGGATTCCTCAAACGCATGGCGGTCGCCGTCACCAGCGGGTTCACGCTGCACGAGCGGTACCTCACGATGGACCCGGAAGCTGTGCTGACCGAGACGCCCGAGAACTGGTGGGTTGACGCCCCCGGCGTCTCGCAGGTCACGGTCACGCAGGGGCGCTGGGTCACGGACCACGACAACCATCGATGGCAGAACGACCACCAGCTTGTCATCGTGACACAGCAGGGGAAGTTCTCCTACACGTTCAAACCATTAATGAACGCGGCGGACGCGGCCAATCTCCTTGCTCAGGTGTTCGGCGCGACAGTGATGTTGCGCTAGCGTTTCGCCGGTCCCCGCCTAGGGTGAATGACAATGGTATGCGTCGGCCGCCCAAGCGTGTGACGGTACGTGAGCATATGGCGCACGTCGTCTTTGAGGAAGGTGCCATCCGTCATCCATACTCTGTACCCGAACGGGTACTGCGACGGCGGCACGAAGATCTCGGTGGGCTCTATGACGCCAGGGTCGTGACGGAAGGTGAAGCGCAGGACCCTGTGGCGCATGTCGAAGGAGAGCTGCAGGGGTTCACCGGCTGTTGCGACCGGGTACGGGCGAACGATGGCTCGGAGCGCCCGTCCCCCACGGTCCAGGACTCTTGTGTCACGGCCCTGATCCGCACTCCAGATGGACAGGTCTTCGCCATTCCAGCCGTCGCCTCTCTCGTTGGTGTTGCTTGCCGTGTAGTTCCAGATCGTGGCTGAGCAGAGGCTGTCTTCGACAGCACAAAGACTGCGGTCCATGAGCGCCTCCTGCTCCCGGTAGTCACCGGTCCGGAAGGCTCGTCCCCCGCGAAGGTCAAACGTGATGCCGATCTCGCCGACGACGGTGGGTCCGTGCAGGCGCTCGGTCCCGGACTGGCGGATGGCGGCCAGCTGCCAGGCGAAGCTGCGACGCACCGCCCTCGGTCCGAGGATGATCCGGTTGCGCACGGCGTCGTACCCGAGCCATGGACTCGACCGCTTCAACAGTAGTTGAACCACGTCATACCAGTGCGGCGCAGACACAAACCCCGAACATCCTTCTCCGACCAGCGGCGGCAGAGCCTGTGGCTCACCCTCGGTGAAGATGAGTGCTTCGGGGTCTACCGCCCGTACCGCATTCGCGTAGCGCCGTATGAAGGGGACCAGATAGTCGCGCTCGAAGTCGACTGCTCGACCGTCGACGCGCGAGAAGTAGTCTGGGATGAGCAGCTGCGGGAGGCCCTCGCTGTTCACCGTCCAGACCCCGTGGTCGCGCCAGATGCACGGTCTGTCTTCCTTCCACGCCCGGACGTGTCCTGTGTTGAGCCGTCGGTGTCCTTGCTGCCGTGCACCGCCCAGTCCCATGCCCCAGACGCCCACCTCCTGTTCCAGTCCGTCGCCCAGCGCAACCGACTGCAGAGGCGTTGGCTGGAGGTCGACCCTCAGCAGGCTGTCGTGCGCGATGAGGTCCTTCCAACCGATATACCCGTGCGACGGCTCATTGAATGTGTCGTAGCCAACGACGCACGGCTTCCCTTTCAAGCGCCGCACAACCTGGAGAACGGCGTCCACATAGTGCCGCTGGAGGTACTCCTGGACTGGTTCGCCCTCGACGAGAAGGTGCGGGGCGAAGTCGTTGCCCCCAAAAAACAGCGTGAACATCGTCGCGGACGCCAGCCGACTCGCATTGGTCGGCCAGATGACATGCGAGAACGGATCTCCGTGCGTCTGATGCACGATGGCGGCGCACGTTTCCGCAAACCTGGTCATGTCGAAGCCGACCGCCTCCAGCGTCCATCCCGGGGCCCCGTCACCCCCCGTGAACCTGCTCCAGACGTCCTGGTGCGGATCGACGAACACGGTGAAGCCCATGTCCCCTGCCAGCTGGACGACCTGCTCGACGTAGTCCAGGTACTCGGTATCGTAGAGCCCCGGCCCCGCGTGCTCGATCGCCTCCCACGTCACCAGGAACCGAAGCAGCGTCAGTCCCCAGGACTTGAGGCGCGACAGGTGCTCGACCGCCTCTGACAGAGGAAATGGCCGGCCCACAAACGAGACCATGCGGTGGTCGAAGAATCCCTGGGCAAGATGTGTCGCCCCGTCCGGGACGACTGGCACCTTCGTGTCGCCCCCCAGGTTGACGCCGCGCAGGAGGAGCGTGCGTCCCGCTTCGTCTCGGAACCAGCTCTCGTCAGCGCGCAGCGTCATGCCCTGTCAGCCTCTCGGGCGATGTGAAACCGTCCGCGAAATTCGTCGAGGATGGAGCGGAAGTCAGCCGGCAGCATGGCCACGCATGGCTCAGCCAGGTCGGCTGGAACACCATGGTAGAAGGCCTCGGCGATACTTCCGGCGATAGCTGCCTGCGTGTCGGTGTCACCCCTGAGATTCACGGCGTTCTGGAGGCTGCTGCGCACGTCGGTGGACGCAAGGAAGCAGATGACCGCTTCGGGGACCGAAAGCTCGGCGGCCTCAAACCATCCACCGGTGCAGTCAATGAGCGAGCGCTGCAGGTCATAGCCGAACGTGCGCTCCAGATAGTCCCGGATGCCGTCTTTCGATGCTCCTGTCCTGGCCAGGAAGATGGCAGTGGCAACGGCCTGTGCTCCCGCGATGCCGTCCGGGTGGTTGTGTGTGGGCTCGGCACTGTTACGCGCTTCGGCGAGGGTCTCCTCGAGCGTGTCGAACGCCCAGCCGACAGGGCTGACCCGGCCCGCCGCGCCGTTTCCGTAGCTGGTAGGCATCGTCCGTTCGGGGTCCTCGATCCACTTCACAAAGCGCGTACTGTACGAGCGGCCTGGATTGGCAAGGGTCCAGGTGCGCAGCGCCTCGCCATAAGGATGGTGATGCAAAAGGCAGTCCGCGACGGCCACGGTCAGGACCGTCTCGTCCGTGTAGGAGGATGATGGAGTCAGAAGCGGCAGGTCACCGTCCAAAACAGCATGGTACTCATACGCGGAGCCGACGATGTCGCCGACGATTGCCCCGAGCATGGTGGAAAGGAATCCCCTGTTCTGAAGACCGGCCTGGACTACATCGAGTCCAGGTACAGACGGCGCATCTGCTCGACGGACGCTACCTGACGCGGATTGGTCTTGCCCACGAGCTCCTCCATGGCTTCCTCCGCCAGAGCGGGGATATCGCTTTCCCTGACGCCCATGGCAGCAAGCCCCGACGGCATCTTGAGCCGGCGGTTCATGTCCTCGACGCCCGTGACGGCCTTCTCGGCGTTCTCCCGGTCAGTGCGCCACGGATGACCTGCGCCCATGGCTACGGCGATCTTCGCCATCCTCGTCCCCGCCAGCACGGCATTCCATCGCATGACTGCGGGGAGCAGGACGGCGTTGAGGACGCCGTGTGGCAGTCCGTACTTGCCGGTCAGGGGGTGCGACAGGGCGTGGACGTACCCGAGGCCGGAGTTGTTGAACGCAAGGCCGGCCAGAAAGGCTGCATTGCACATGCCATAGCGAGCGGCGACGTCTTCTCCATGCTCGAACGCCGCGGGCAGCCACTGGAATACCAGGACGATGGCTTCGTACGCCAGCGCGTCGGTGAGCGCCGTGGCGTTTGTCGCCACATACGCCTCGATGGCGTGCGACAGCGCATCCATCCCTGTGGCAGCAGTGAGCGCAGGCGGCATGGTGACCATGAGTTGAGGGTCGTTCACAGACACGTCGGCTGTCAACCTCCAGTCGACAATCGTCATCTTGTGGTGTGTCCTGCTGTCGGTGAGCACGGCAACCGACGTTACCTCGCTGCCTGTACCGGCAGTCGTGTTCACGGTAATGAACGGCGGCAGGGACCTGGACACCCTGTCGGCACCTTCGTACTGCTCGATCGTCCCGCCGTTGCTGATGATGAGGCCGATCCCCTTGGCACAGTCGATGGCGCTGCCGCCGCCAATGGCAACCAGAAGGTCACAGTGCTGGTCCTTGTACAGTTCGACGCCGTTCATGACCATCACGTCGGTCGGGTTTGGTCCTGCGCCGGCATAGACGATCGACTGGATGCCGCTCTTGGCCAGCACCTCGGCGACCATCTTCCCCTGCTCCTCGCCGTACGATCCCATGGATGCAACAATCAGCCCTCTGGTCCCGCCCAGGTTCTGTGCCCATGTGCCGACGTCGTTCAGCGCACCGCGATGGATGAGATTGACCCCTGGCATGTAGTACGTTCCGGGCATGTTGCCACCTCCAGATCACGTCAAGACAGACCCACAGGCCTGTGTGTCATGCGTGCAATTGCAGCACGATTGGATACTACTATACCGCAAACTGCGCTCTCCCTCAACGGGCCGTCGATCAGAAGGTGAAGAAGTCGACACCGAGGGCGCGTGCCCTCAGCGAGTCCCCGTCGTATTCATCGTGCGAACAGTACGTGCCGCGAATGGCAGGAGGTCGACGACCTCCGCCGCTTCATCCCCGGTAAGCCCGAACACGTCCATATGCGCCCCATAATCCTGCAGGACGAAAACCTGGTCGCCGTCACGTGTCAGAGCGATTTGCCACCACCAGAGAGATTCGTGACCGGAACCGTGGCCTCCGACGACAGCCCTGGTGACCGCAGGCGTGACGGCACCCCAGAACATCAGGGCTCCGTCTTCGTGTCTTCGCTCAATCGTCTCAGCGACCGGCATGAGCAGTTTGATGGCATCGGTGTCTTCCCGCAGGCAGACGACCTCGAAGGTCCCCGAGCGACGCAGGACAAACTCGGCAAGGGGAACCCAGAACGCCGTTGAGACCGCAGTCTCGACGCCGGGCAGCATGCCCCTCAGGTCAGGAATCCTGATGTGCAGCGTTGTGAGCTTGTTGCTCGTCATGTCACCGCAGGCCGCGTTCGTCCGGGAACTGAGGTAACGACTCCTCCAGCTCCGCGTGGACATCCCCTGCAACCGTCTCAACAATCATCGTTCTCCCTGTTCTCATGCGACATGATACCAGACATGACCAGTCTATCCCGGGCTGCAGGTAATCAAGGGGCTCCTCCGGCAGGGTCACGGACGAACCGGGCAAGGTCTTGCCAGAGTGCAATATCGAAGAAGCGTCGCGCCAGACCGGAGGTCGACGGCAGGACCCACAACACGGTCTGCCCAATGCACTCCCGTTGCCTGCCTGGCACAGCCCGCCACCCAAGGAACTGAGCTGCTACAGTCCTGCTGGTGAATGCCAGCACACGCGGCTGCCACCGCAGGACCTTTGACCTGAGCAGTCTGCGCGCCTCGTTCAGGTCGACATGGCCGTCAAAGATGTGTGCATCCTGTCCGTGATCGGTCTTGACCAGGTCAGTCAGTCCAATGCCCCAGTCGAGCAGTCGCGGGTATTCCTCAGCCGCAAGCCGGCGTGGCGTCAGTCCGACCTCTGCAAGCGTCTGCCAGAAGTGATTGCCAGGATTGGCATAGTAGGCCCTCCGCTCCCAGGAAACATCCCCCAATGCCGAACCGCAGAAGACGACACGCAGACCATCAGTCAGTACATCCGGAATCAGCTCTCCAGCGGGCCGGTCGTCAATCGCCGGTTCCAGCTCGCTGCCACTATGTCCATGTCGGTTTTTCATGTTCTCAGTATAGCAGTGTGAAGCCCGCGGCTTGCAAAAATCGCTCCAGACGGTACTCTCAGGAAAACTGCATCGAGGAGTTCCTATGAACGACAAACGCATCTACAGCATCGCAGGAGGCCAGTGTGGCCGCGAGACCCTGCTCGCCATCCTCCGCGAGCATCCGGAGATTCGCTTCGTCTCTCTCGTGGCGATCGACCTTGCCGGCAATGACACCGACGAGCGTATCCCCATCCAGACCTTTGTCGCCGACATCGACGCATTTCTGGCCGGAAAGGCTGTCCAGACCGACGGTTCGTCTGTCGTGCTGACTGGCATGACCTCACTGGACGATGCACAGGTCGACTTGGCGCCCGACCTGACGGCTACCTGGTTCGTCGACTACAACGAGGAACACGTGGACCACGAGACTGGTCTCCCGGTGGGGACCCTGCGCATCCCGTCCTTTCTGGTGCACCACGGTGAGCGCATCGACTCGCGCTCTCTGCTTGCAGCCACACTGGAGTATGCGCGGGCAGAACTCCTGAAGCTTCTGCGAAACCATGCCTCGTCCCCACTGCTTGCTCATCTCGAGCCGGCGCGGCTTGCGGACATCGAGTTCACCGTCGGGACAGAATTGGAATTCTGGATCAAGACTCCGACCGATACGGCAAACGTCGAGGAACTCTCGGCAGCGCAGATCCTGCAGGAGAACTACTGGCAGCGCACGCGAGGCGTTGCCCGGACTGCTCTCGAGCAGGCTGTGATGGCGCTTGAAGCATATGGTCTGCACCCCGAGATGGGCCACAAGGAAGTCGGCGGCGTCAAGGCTGCCATCGGAGCCGGCGGGGAACTGACCCACGTCATGGAGCAGATGGAAATCGACTGGCGGTACGCCTCAGCGCTCCAGGCCGCCGACAATGAACTCCTTGCGCGCATCCTGGTGAAGGAGACATTCCGCGCCAACGGCCTCAAGGTCAACTTCAAGGCCAAACCCATCCCGGGCGTCGCCGGTTCCGGCGAGCATACGCATCTGGGCATCGCGGGCGTCCTGCCCAGCGGAAGGCGCATCAACCTCTTTGCACCTGCCGACATGCATGCCGACTTCCTGAGCGTGATCGGATACGGAGCGCTGATGGGCCTCCTGCGCAACTACGAGGTCGTCGGTCCGTTCATCTCTGCGAGCAACGATGCCTTCAACAGGCTCAAACCCGGTTTCGAAGCACCCGTCTGCATCGTCGCCGCGCTTGGACGCGATCCTGCCAGCCCATCGCGCAACCGCACGGTCCTGGCGGGCCTGGTCCGAGACGTCGACAACCCCAGGGCAACGCGCTTCGAACTCCGGGCTCCCAACCCCTACACCAACACCTACCTCGCCGTGGCCGCGTCGATCCTCGCAATGCTTGACGGCATCAAGTGGACGGTCGAGTCGAGCACGCCACCCGAAGCTCTCCTTGCGGAGATCTCCAAGAAGGCAGGTGAACCCGCAGCCTACCTTGAGCAGGACCGGGCGTATCGGGCGGAAGAGAACGTCTTCGAGAACTACACACAGGAAGAACGCGACCACCTTTTTGGCGTTCCTCCAGCGACCGTCTGGGAGAACATGCAGAACCTGGTGACTTTTCCGGACCGCGTTCGCGTTCTGACCGCAGGAAATGCGCTGACGCCGCGCGTGATCAACGCGTTCCGTAGTGCGGCTACTGCTCGCTGGAAGCACGAACTACTGGTCCGCATCATTCCTGAAGACCTGGACACGATACGCGCCTGCCGGCCGCTCGACCTTGTCAGCGACCGGGCTCAGGACCTCTGGAAGCGCATCGACGCTCTGCGCCACGAGCTGGCCGACGACACCCTCGGAAATCCCGCCCTGTGCACCCGGCTGATGTCCGCTCTCTCCGGCAACTCTCTGCAGGAAGCATCAGAACTTCAGCTCATTCTCGCCGACCGCATGGACCATCTGCGGCAGCTGGAGGACGAATACCACAAGCTGGTGTTCTAGCATACAATCGGGCGGACCTTTCCGGTCCGCCCGAAAGCTTCGTCATCTTATGGTCCGTCATTCCCGCGAAGGCGGGAATCCATCCCGTCGAGGACGTGCCTCAATCGGGCCGTGGTTGTTTAGCCACCGTCAGCTCGCTCGTGCAGCGCGGGCAACGCGTAGCGTTGATCGGAATCTCCGTCTTGCAGAAAGGGCACACCTTTGTCGCGGGAGCAGCAGGCACCGCCTTTTTCTCCGTCATCTCTCGCATTTTGTTCATCGCCTTCACCATGAAGAAAATGACCACGGAGATGATGAAGAAGTCGACGACTGCGTTGAGAAACAGGCCGATATTGATCGTTGGCGCTCCGGCAGCTTTGGCTGCGTCAAAGGTCGGATACTTCGTGTGGCCGAGATTGATGTAGAGGTTCAAGAAATTGACGCGCCCCAGCAGCAGACCAATCGGGGGCATCAGGATGTCACTCACAAGAGACGTAATAACCTTGCCGACCGCTCCGCCGATGATCACGCCGATCGCCAGGTCGATCATGTTGCCCTTCAAAGCAAACTTCTTGAACTCATTCCACATGAGTCACCTCCACGTGCAGTATAGCAGTTGCCCCTGTCCTCGCGATTCAGCGAGGCGCGCCTCATAGCATGTCATCCCCGCGAACGCGGGAATCCAATCCTTCATCCGTCGTTCCCGCGCAGGCGGGAACGACGGAGAAAACCCACCGGCGAGGGAGAGCGTTGCATATGATTCCCGCAACGATATACTTCTGCTCGTGAAAGGCAAATCGAGAATATGACAGTCGTGCCCGCTCCGAATCATCGGAGACCCCATATGCTCCAGCGGTTCCTGCTGACGAGTCCTGCTCAGCGCATTCTGCTGAGCTTCACGATTGTCATCGTTGTTGGAACCCTCTTCCTTCTTTTGCCACAGTCGAACACCGGTGTCCACCCCGGTTTTCTCAGGGCACTGTTCACCGCGACGAGCGCCACGTGTGTGACAGGCCTGGCCCTCGTCGATACCGGCACCTTCTGGTCGACGTCCGGCCAGGTTGTGATTCTCCTGCTCATTCAGGTTGGTGGACTGGGCTACATGGTCCTGACGACGACGCTCATGGCTGCCTTTCGGAATGCAAGGCTAGGACTGCGCCAGACCGGTGACTTCCGTGAGAGTGTTGCCTCACCATCGCACCGCGATCCCCGCAGTTTCGCCCGCCTCATCGCATCCACGGTTATTGTCTGCGAAGGACTGGGAGCGCTGTTCCTTTCCCTGCGCTTCCTCCACGATATGCCGGTAGGCAAGGCTGTCTGGAACGGCATCTTCAGCAGTGTGAGCGCCTTCTGCAATGCCGGATTCGACGTTCTTGGCGGAGGGATGACGAGTTTCGAGCCCTACGCGGGCGACATCACAGTCAACCTGGTCATCCCGGCGCTCATCATTCTGGGCGGACTGGGCTTTCTTGTCATCGATGAGCTCAGGCGCCGCCTTTCGCGTACACCCTACAAGAGACTGTCGACTCATACCAGGACGGTCCTGAGTGTTACGTCAGTCCTCGTCATCGGTGGAGCCGTTCTGATCTTCATCCTGGAAAACATGACCCCAAAGGTGTTCGTGCCCCTGTCTCTGAACGAGCGTGTCCTGACGTCCTGGTTCCAGTCGGTAACGGCAAGGACAGCCGGCTTCAACACCCTGCGCATCGGAGACATGCATCCGACTTCGCTGATCATCATCATCCTGCTCATGTTTATCGGCGCCTCTCCCGGCGGCACCGGCGGCGGTGTGAAAACAACCACGTTTGCCGTCGTCGCCGCGTTCGTCTGGAGTCTCATTATCGGCTCGGACCAGACACACCTCGGCAACAGGGGCGTCCACACGGAAAGCGTCAAGAAAGCTGTTGTCGTCTTCGCTCTCAGTCTGGTTCTCGTGCTTGGCGGGACATTCCTGCTGGCTGCAACAGATGGAGACAGGTTCTCCACCCTTGCCCTGCTCTTCGAGGTTACCTCGGCCTTCGGCACAGTCGGCCTGAGCACAGGAATCACCCCGGCGCTGTCTGCCGGCGCCAAGATTGTCCTCATCGTGACCATGCTGGCAGGACGTGTCGGCGTCCTAACGGCAATGTTGACGCTCCTCGCTCCCGTACGCAAGCTCGAACGTCGGGTTCACTTCGCTGAAGACGACGTCGCCATAGGATAGGAGGCAGGTACCATGAAACCACAGATAGGTGTCATCGGTCTTGGAAAGTTTGGAAGGTCTTGCGCGATCCGTCTGGCTGAGCTGGGATTCGACGTCCTTGCGATCGACGAAACGCAGAGCAACGTCGACAGTATCAAGGATGACGTCGCCCTCGCCGTCGTCGCAGACACGACGGACCCCGCCGAACTCGAGGCCGCGGGCATTCTCAACTGCGATACTGTGGTCCTGACTATCGGAGCAGAAATTGAACACAGCGTCCTTACCGCTGCGGTCCTCAAGGAGATGGGCATACGCCACCTGGTAGCCAGGGCTTCGTCCGATCTGCACGGAAGGCTCCTGATGCGCATTGGAGCAGACGATGTGGTGTTTCCCGAACATGACATGGCCATCCGCCTCGCCAACCGCCTGAGCCTTTCCAGCATCTACGACTTTCTTGAATCCTCCCCTGACTACGATATCCTCGAGGTCCCAATGCCTCATACCGCGGCGGGCAAGACGCTCCGGGACCTCGACTACCGCGCCCGCTTCGAGATCAACGTGGTCGGCATTCGGCGAGGAGGAGAGGTCCTGGTCACGCTTCACTCTGACGACATCCTCGAGCCCGGCGATCGCCTCATCATCCTGGGAAGTGTCGCGAACCTGCACCGGTTCGCCAGCCAGACCCGGTCGTGACACCTCAGGTCCCCCCTGCCACTTGAGCAACTCAGCGCTGCGTCTGGTCGCCAGCGTACTCGTTCTGGCGGTACTGATGAGCGCAAGCGGGTGTGCGGCTCCGGGACGCCAGGCCGTGGCCATCGGCTCCTACGACATGACCGAAGTCAACCGTTTCCTGAGCTCGGCTGCGCCCGCTGTGGGCGGCATGGCCCTGATTGTCGTGAAGGATGGGAAGGTCATCGAGCGTGCCGGCTACGCCAGATTCGGCCCCGGAACAGTCGTGGACATCGGCTCTGCTTCACGCTGGCTGGCTGCTGCTGCGATGATGACTCTGGTAGACCAGGGCATGCTGGCGCTGGACGACCCCGTTGCCAAGTACCTGCCAGAGTTTACCGGCGAGAAGGCCGGCATCACGATACGACAGCTTTGGTCCCATGATTCCGGACTGCCGGCAACAGACGCCTCGATCGACGACCGGACACTGACGCTGGAAGAGTGTGTCAGACGCATTGCCGCCGGACCCCTGTCCTCTCCGCCCGGAACCGCCGTGAGCGATGAGTCCGTTTCCATCCAGGTCGGAGCCCGTGTCTGCGA